>JAUXLO010000110.1 GCA_030623665.1 Planctomycetota bacterium | reverse complement strand
TCTGCCTGCCGCCGGTTGGCGTAGCAGGCGGATTGGGTTGAGCGGTCCCGTCATCGTGCACCGGTCCGAAAGGTGTCAAATACCGTGCGACGTCACCCCAGTTGAGGGTTATTTTGAATCCGACGTCTCCCGGGTGCGGCGCATGTTTGTAAAGCCACAGCTCGATGTCTCTTACAGTAAAAGAGTCCACCTGCCTGTTGAAACCCATCGGCGTAATCGCAATACCGTCCCCGGCGCCAGGGTTAACACTCTCGTACTGGTAGTAAGTATCGAGGTACCCGCCAAAACTTATGCTCCTGAAGTGATCAAGAAGATCGAGCAGGCTGGGCGGCACGCGTTCAGGCTGTACGCCTAGCATGGGCTCGACCTTCCCTTTTTCCAGGAGTGCCTGGAACCCCTCGATCTCTTCGTCGGTAAGTTCAACGGCAGCAACCCGTTGGGGCGTAACCAGGAATGGCGTAAAGGCAACGGTACATGCACACATCCAGTTCACCAGATTCATATAGCTTCCCCTTTTTGACGCCGTCTGGTAACCTTCAGACCCTCCAGTAATAGATCCAGATGTTCTTCAGAGTGGTCGGAGGTGAGTGAGATTCTCAACCGGCTGGTGCCCCGGGGCACGGTTGGCGGACGGATGGCGGGTAGTAAGAGCTTTTTGCCGAACAGGGTCTTTGAGGCATCGAGTGCCCTCTGCGGCTCGCCCAGAACGACGGCAATGATGGGTGATTGGACGGTCATGCCAAACCCGATTGCGTTCAGGCCTTTTTCCAGATAACGACAGTTCCGCCACAATCTCTCCCGCCGCTCCAACCCTTCATCGCCGTCAATCAGCCTCAGCGCCTCAAGCCCCGCCGCACAGGCAGCCGGGGGGATGGCGGTCGTGAATATAAACGACCGGGACCTGTTCTTCAGGTAATCCACCAGCTCCCTCGTACCAGCCACAAAACCACCGATACCGCCCAGGGCCTTACTTAGTGTGCCCATCTGGATATCCACACCACCCTTCAGGCCAAAGTGCTCCAGCAGACCCCTGCCACCTCTGCCAAACACACCCGTACCGTGGGCGTCATCCACCATGATCATTACCTGAGGGCCGAATTTTTGGGCGACAGACACTATCTCCGGTATTGGTGCTATATCGCCGTCCACACTAAACACACCGTCAGTTACTATAAGTATCTTTTTATAGTTCGTGGCCCGCCTTAACATCCTGTCAAGGGCCTTCACATCATTATGTCCAAAAACCCTGAGATCCGCCCCCGATTGTCTGGATGCGTCTATAATGCTTGCGTGGCTAAACCTGTCACAGATTATCAGATCTCCCCTCCCCACCAGGGCACATATGGCACCAAGATTGGCCATATACCCCGTGGGAAACACCAGGGCTGCCTCTGTGGACTTGAAGCGGGCTATTTCCGACTCAAGCCTCTCGTGTAGTACGCCCGTGCCAGAGACCAGCCTGGATGCCCCCGCCCCCCAGCCGTACATCGCTATGGCCTCCCTTGCCGCCTCTTTTATCCGCGGGTGGCCGGCCAGCCCGAGGTAATTATTGGAACAAAAAGAGAGGTATTCTTCACCTCCGACGGTTACGTACGGCCCCCGGAAAGCTTCTACAACCACCAGCCTCCTGTGGAGACCGACCTCCTTCAGCACCCTCAGCTCATCCTGGAGAAAATCCAGCGAGGCCTGACTTCCCTGTTCAACCGTCATATTTAGAATTCCCTCGCAGGCTCGTATGTCAGAATAACGACGAACACGTTTATCTCTCTTTCATCTCAAAGAAGGATATATGCACCGGCATCCTTTTACCCTCGCGCGATATCTCAATATCACAGCTTCCACCCAGCTTCTTCGACCGAAGATGGAGAATTATATCCTGCACCTCTCTAATCTGCTGCCCGTCCAAGGACAAGACAAAGTCCCCAACCTGCAGGCCGGCTGCCTCCGCAGGGCTGCCATAAAGTACATCCTGAATAACGACCTTGTCCCAGCCAATATCACGAATCATCACACCCAGGACTGCCCTCCTTTCCTTTCGCTTGGACGGATGGATAACCCTGACAAAGTCCGCCGGTTGCAGGGGTATGTCGTCCAAGAACAGCGCGTCTTCCTCATCCGGTCCCAAATGCCTCAACTCGTACGTATATATTGTAAGATAGGGCAGGTGTGTGCGGCGGAAGGCCCTCTTGGGCACACCAAAATGATAGACAATATGACTATCACCCATAAACGCCAATAATCTCTTGCCCTTTCCCCGGGGAGTGGCGAGGAACCTCGATATACTATCGGCCATTACGTCTTCCCAGACACACTGGACGTCATAAAATTTATCAAAATCACCGCTCGTGTCCATGTGACTCCTAAAGACCTTTTGTAAATAGCGTCTGTGGTAGAAGTCCGTTGTGTCAATCTCAGGCAATTCGTTCTTCTCTGCATCATTCAAGCCGCTGAGTCCCTTCCTGCTCACCTTCTTCCGCAACTCCTTTGAGACATTCAAGGCAATAACGGGTATCTTCTTCTCACGGGCAAAATCCATAATATCTTTATACAGACCGTAATCATAGCCCCATTCCTGCTTCCAGTGTGTCTCCCGCAACAGTTCGTCTTCGCTTATTTCCCCGTTGACCCACCTGTCAAGGACGGGTTGGTACGGCCTTTTAAACATCTCCATGCCGATTGCGATGTTATCCCCGAACCGCTCATAGAACTCCTTCAATACCTGCAATTGAAACTCATGGGATTCGGCATTCGTATGCACCTCTCCCACGTATACAACCCTTGCCTCATCAAGGAAATCGGCAAGCTGTGAGAAGCTTACCTTCTCGCCAGTTGCGATATGGACTATATCACCGACAGCCACCTCAGAGGGGAAATTCCTCATCCCTTCTGCACCCGCAGTCGCCGCAATCACGATGAATATCAAACCTGCAGGCAAGAGTAAGGCCCGAAACGCTAATAACTTATACAACAACAAGACCTTTGTATCCATTTCTCCCTTTCACGCCAGCTCTAATCGCAGGGCGACAAGTCACGCCTTAGGCGGATCTGCCTATGGCATGACTTTCTCGACATTAAGCAGAGTGGGCCATGCTACTACAATAGAGGGTTGCTTTTTACTGCAATCAACTGTACCTTAATAAATACCTCGGTATGGAGAGTGAAATATTACACAGTTCCGCATAGATTTTCACCAATTAAATTCAATCTGTGAAGGAGGGCTTTGACATGATAAAAGTCGGACAAAAGGCGCCCGCCTTTGAGGAGACGGCCTACGTAAGCGGCGAATTCAAAACGGTTAAGCTCAGTGATTATAAAGGTAAGTGGACCGTGCTCTTCTTCTATCCACTAGATTTTACCTTTATATGCCCTACTGAGATAGAGAGATTTGCACAGCTGGAAAATGATTTCAAGAAACATAACGCCGTCATTCTGGCCGCGAGCACGGACAGCGAATTTTCCCACAAGGCCTGGTATCAGTCTGACAGCAGGCTTAAAGGCGTAAAATATCCCGTCATCGCCGACACCTGCCATCGGTTAAGCAGTGCCTACGGCGTGCTGGTCGCGGGTAAGGGTATCGCACTCCGCGGCACGTTCATAATAGACCCCGAAGGGACATTGCGCTATTCAGTGGTCTCCGACCTGAGCGTGGGGAGGAGCGTCCAAGAGACCTTGCGCGTGCTCCAGGCACTGCAGACCGGGGAGCTGTGCCCCGTACACTGGGAGCCCGGCGAAAAGACACTTGGCAAGGCATGAGGAGGGGACGTGATGCAAACGTACATTCTGCCACTGTATTCGATATTGGCACTCTTGTTTAGCATGGAGTGCTGCTTTGCAGATACAGTAGCTCTATATGACAAGCCGATGGTACTTTCGGTTGGTATGGATTGCTGCTCTTCACAAGGCGACAAGAAGGCAACGGCATGTGAGAAGTGCGCAAAAAAGGGGTGCATGATAATCAAAGAAGACGGCCGTCAAAAGGTGAAGGCCCCCTTAGGGCTTCCCAACCTCGAGGTGCCGGCAGACAACCCGATGACCTGTGGAAAGATTGCGTTAGGCAAGAAGCTCTACTTTGACAAGCGTCTATCATTTGATGACACGGTAAGCTGTGCGACGTGCCATGACCTGAGGCTTTCCGGCACGGACGCCGGGGCCGTATCCACGGGCATAAACGGCCAGAAGGGCGGGCGCAGCGCACCGCCAAGCATCAATGCCGCCTATATGGACACACAGTTCTGGGACGGACGTGCGCCCACACTAGAAGAGCAGGCCAAGGGCCCCCCTTTCAACCCCATAGAGATGGGAATGCCATCCCACGACTTCCTGGTAGAGAAACTAAAGGGTATAGAGGAGTATAGGAAGTGCTTCCAGAAGGTCTTTGGCGGCGAAATAACCATAGACAACATGGCCAAGGCCATAGCAGCCTATGAGAGGACGCTTCT
This sequence comes from Planctomycetota bacterium, assembly GCA_030623665.1. Lineage (GTDB taxonomy): Bacteria > Planctomycetota > Brocadiia > Brocadiales > Bathyanammoxibiaceae > Bathyanammoxibius. The sequence continues at coordinate 1,832 of JAUXLO010000110.1, read as the reverse complement.
TTCCGCCAATTCGCCGTTCGACCGCTTCCGGTACGCCGGGGAGGAAGACGCCATCAGCGAGCTGGCAAAGGTCGGGATGGGTATATTTGTAGGCAAGGGTAGATGCATCACATGTCACCAATTCACTGCCAGCCACGCCCTGTTCACGGACAACAACTTTCACAACCTCGGCGTGGGCATGAACGAGGAAGACCCAGACTTGGGACGTTATCTCGTAACCGGCAAGGAAAAGGATAAGGGCGCCTTCAAGACACCCAGCCTGCGGAACATAGCCCTCACCGCCCCCTACATGCACGACGGCAGTGAGCATACATTGGAGCAGGTGGTTGAGTTCTACGACAGGGGCGGAAACCCAAACCCCAACCTGGACGGGGCGATGATGCCGCTCAACCTGACACCCATAGAAGAGGCGGCGCTGGTCGAGTTTATGAAGTCACTCACGTCGAGCGATATACCGCAATTCTAGGGGAGGGCTTGCTTTTTTCTGCACCTGTGGTAAGCTTTTGTAATAATTGGACTTAACCTAGCATGCACAGGGGGGGGCTGCTGGTGTACACGCGAAACCTGTTCGGTAGCCTTATTTTCCTTCTCGCCGTTGGTTCTTCTCAGACCCTGGAGGCAGAGGAGTACCCAGTTCCGCTTGGACTTCCCGAACTCATCATCCCCGAGGACAACCCTATCACACCTGAGAAGGTGGTCCTGGGGAAGAAGCTGTACTTTGACAGGCGTCTTTCCGCTGACGATACCATAAGCTGCGCCACCTGCCACGACCCGGAGAGGGGTTTTGCCGACGCCGCACCTGTGTCAACGGGGATAAAGGGACAAAAGGGCACAAGGAGCGCACCCACTGTGCTCAATGCCGCCCTCTACGACTCCCAGTTCTGGGACGGGCGTGCGCCCACTCTGGAGGAGCAGGCAAAACAACCCATCATAAACCCCATCGAGATGGGCATCCCCTCGCATGACGCCCTGGTGGAAAAACTTAAGGGTATAGAAGAGTACCGCCAGGCCTTCCAGGAGGTATTTGCTGACGAAATTACTATAGACAACATCGCACTGGCCATAGCCTCATTCGAAAGGACCTCCTCTCCGGCAACTCACCCTTTGACCGTTATCTTTACGATGATGACCAAAACGCCCTCAGTGAACAGGCAAAGCACGGGCTTGAGGTCTTCCGTGGGAATGGTCGATGCATCACATGCCACGAGTTTGTCAGCAGTTTTGCACTATTTACCGACAACCAATTCCATAATATCGGCGTTGGTATGGACAAGGAAAACGCGGACATGGGCCGCTGTGACATGACAAAGGAGGATAAAGACAAGGGGGCCTTTAAGACCCCGACCCTTCGCAACATAGCCCTCACCGCCCCTTACATGCACGACGGCAGTATACCTACCCTGCAGAAGGTCATTGATTTTTATGAGCTGGGCGGGACACACAACCCGTACCTCTCCGAGAAGATACGGGTTCTACAGCTTACGTGAGAAGATAAAGATGGGCTTGTCGCATTTCTGGAGTCCTTAACAAGTAGCGATCTTAATCAACTGATAGAGTCAGCGCACAATTAATATCATTACTTGTTGAGTGATGAAGAGGTACGCTGAGCGTATGATGGCGCTAGAGGCATACACAGTGTCGACCAAGCCGGGAATACGACTGGAGTTCGGGAAGCATTAGAAGAAAAATCCGCCCCGCCATAGGTGAGGGGTGGCTATTTGTCTCTTACTTGTCCGCACTTGGCGAACAATCCATTTGCCCACAAGGCAAACGGAGACGAGGCGGATAAAGAGTGTTTTCGTAAGTCCTATATTACCAAGATGTTATATGAT
>JAUXLO010000022.1 GCA_030623665.1 Planctomycetota bacterium | reverse complement strand
TGGGTTTGCCCTGATGTTTGGGGGCAGCGGCTCTCCCGGGGTATTAGCCGGCAACGAGGTCATAGGCTACAGTGGCTGGATACTTCACTGGGGTGCGTATGACGTAAATACCTTCATACTCTGGATGTTCCAGATGGTCTTCTTGACTAAGGCCGTCGTCATTCCTGTTGGTGCGATAGCTGGCAGATGTACCTTTCCCGCGTACATTATCCATGCCTGTTTTATGGCGGGTATAGTCTATCCCATCTACGGCCACTGGGTGTGGGGGGGTGGCTGGCTCAGCCAACTGCCAATCGGTTCGGGCGGCCTGGACTTTGCCGGTTCCGGTGTGGTTCACGCACTGGGCGGTATAATGGGCTTTGTGGGCGCATGGGCGTTGGGGCCCCGGGCGTGAAAGTTCAACGCCGACGGCACCCCAAACGACATGCCGGCCCACAATATGACCTATGTGGTGCTGGGCACCTTCCTGCTGTACTTCGGCTGGTTCGGGTTTAACCCGGGCAGTACCCTTGCTGCAACGGATTTAAGGACTTCGGTTGTGATTGTTAATACCTTTCTGGCCGGTGCGGCAGGGGCAGTTGTCGCTATCTTCGTAACATGGGCTAAGCAGGGTAAGCCGAACGTGGGATGGATGTGCAACGGTGCGCTTGGCGGCCTTGTGGCCATTACGGCCCCATGCGCATGGATACCGTCATGGGCAGCCGTGGTGATTGGTATATTTGCCGCCCTTATCATGATGGGTTCCACATGGCTTCTGGACTGGAAACTCAAGATTGACGACCCTCTGGGGGCGGTATCGGTCCATGGCTCGTGCGGCTTGTGGGGGCTTCTCTGTGTCGGTATCTTTGCCGACGGCAGCTACGGCGGCGTGATCGGTTGTATCGCTGGTTCCGGATGGCAGCTCCTGGCCCAGTTTGTAAGCGTGGTTGTGGTTATGGGCTGGGCGTTTGCCTGCGGAGGCTTCATATGGTTCACTATGAAGTACACCATGGGTATCAGGGTGTCGAAAGAGGTAGAGAGAATTGGCCTGGACCATGCAATCCACGGTTATGATTGCTATCCTGCCTTTCACAGGTTGATGGTGCTCGAAAAGGCCTTCTACGCACAACAAAAGGCAATGAAGAGAAAGGCAGCGACCAAGAAATAGAGGCGGATGATGAGGTCTGTGTATGGGCACCCCGTCTCAGGCAGGGTGCCCATATTTTCTGGGGCGGGTCTCGCAACGTCTCAAGGGGTCTGCTTCCGCACGCTTAAAATCGTCTCCGCAGCCTCATTCCCGAGACGGTTTTCTCAGTTACGGTTTAATCGGAGAGTTCTATAAGGGCCTTCCCGCTGCCAATATTGCCTTCATTGTCGGTGGCGTTTATTACGAGGGTATGTTCTCCGGGCCCGAGACTCTCGATGCTGAAGTGGAAAGACTCTTCTTTTGCATCGAATATCCTGTCTTCAGGGAATATACTCACCCAATCCCCGGCGTCTACAGAGTATTGCAGCCTGGATATATCAGACAGCTCATCGACAGCAGCGCCCTCTGCGGACGCTTTTTCACGCCCCAGGGCTGAGACCGAGAGACTGGTTAGACGAGGCCGCGTGTTATCTATGATGAAGGACTGGGAGGTCTTTTCGGTATTTAATGCCACTTCCGGCGGGTTATCCGGTTTATCTGTGGCCAGGAGTTTAACTACGTACTCTCCGTCAGGAACCCTTGTGGTCTGCCACACGTAGGACGATTTTTGTGTCTCTTTTTGCAGGACTTTCCAGTTCCTCTCTCTGATGCCCCTGTAGTAGAGCGTAAAGCTCGTATTGTCACGGTTGGGGTCGGATACCTGCCACGCTATAAGTTTGGTGCCGGCACTTGGTGCCCTGCCCGCCTGTGGAGGTTTTTTGGGTATTTTTCCTGTCGTGACCATGCGCATGTCTGTTTGCTTGGTGGGTGGACCGAACGGCGCCGCCCTTCCCGGCATGGGGGTTTGACTACCGTCAACGGTCAGGGAGGTTATTTCCGGCGGCTGGTTCTTTGGCAGATAGGCGATGGAGATGTGCTTCAGGAGTGGCGTGGCGTTAGATAGTGTGGTGGAAAGAGTGGCACGATACTGTATGAAGCGGGATGGGGGATTTCCGGTCTTTTCACCCGACGTATGCTCAACGGACCATTCACTCCAGGTGTCGTCGGGTTTCTCGCTATTTCCAGTCCGTGTGGCGACGGAGAGGTCTGTCCCCTCGGGGACGTCTGCATCCCAGGAGATGTTTCCCCAGGTTGAGTTAATCTCTGCATCAAAAACGGATGACTCTAAGATACCCTTTTCGGCGTATGCCCGTGAAAGTTCGTAAAGGCATCCCTTATTGCCGGTACCAAATAACAGCCCCCTCTGCGTTGTAAATAGGAGAGATAGGATTTGGGACTCCTCTGGCTCCAACAAGGTGCTGACATTCTCATCCCGGTCTATCAGGTATAGTCCAGCCTTGTTGGCCGTTGCTGCATAGGTGTTATCGTTTTCGTCTGTACAGAGTGCAAAGACATATCCACTTTCAACCGCCAGAATCCTCTTGATGATACCGTCAGGTGTAATCTTGTACACCACGTTTGGTGCCTGAGGGATGCGACCGTAAGGAGGAGGCATGTAACCCGGCTTTATCCGCGGCCGGCTGCGAAGTTGTGGCGTAGGCAGAGGCACTTGCTGAGGGATATTGACCTCTACCGGCGGGACTATCTCCGTAGGGGGTAAGGGCTCGAGGGAGGGCTTTATGGGAGGCCCCAGCGGCGGAGCAGGCAGTTGAGGACGTGCCCCGGACGCAGTCCCTGCGTAGAGATTGCCTGTACTGTCTATGGCCAAACAGTGTACCTCGCTTTCTTCCACGTCGTATATCACGAAGGGCTTGCCGCCGGATGTTATTTTGTAGATAAGCCCGTCCGGCTCGCTGCAGGTGTATAGGTTATCTTCCTTATCCACGGCTATATCAAGGATATGTGACTGGGGAGAGTCGAAGAAGACGGTTGCATCACCATCTTCTGATATCCTGTATATCCTGCCTTCCGGACCCGTTGCCGCATACAGTCTCCCGGCATTGTCGAATTGAAGCTTCCAGACATAGGAATCAGGGAGGTCGCATACCATAACGACGTCTCTCCAGGGAGTTATCTTGTAAATAATACCCTGGGGGGATGTCCCAACGAATATGTGCCCGGAGGGGCTTACTGCCAGGGACTGTGCGTATAGCTCCTCAAACCTATGAAGCAGGACCAGACCTCCTGTGGGAGAGAGCTTGTAGACTGAAGCAGGGTCTCCCGCCCCTATGTAGACGTTGCCGTATTCATCCTTAGTAAGGCACCAGACATATGATTCGTCTATGCCTCTCACGCGGTTAACCTCCGGAGATAGCTTTATGCCGTCGCTGGTCAGGGATACATTGTTCTTTTCGCCTTGGCCAAAACCCACGAAGGATGACTGCCTGAAGAAGTTGGTGGAAACGGCCTGAGACTCTATATTATGGAGAAAGATCACCGAAAGAAACACGAAGACAGAAATGTGTCTAGTTGTCAATTTGCACGGGTCCTTTATAAACAACGTACTGTTAAAGGCGGGGTAGTAATTATATCAATCTTCTTCTACGAATAAAGACAACGTTTTTGAACCGGCCAGTATCCAGTCAACCGGTTCCCGGTACACCACCTCGTCCATCAGGCGGCTAATCCCGCTTTGGTTAGAAAAAGACATAACAGTCAGTAGTGAAGAAGGTAGAGACGGGAATCTCTGGCCCTTAAAGGTGACACCTCTTTTTGGAAGTAATGCCCGGACGATAAGGTTAGTGTTTGGCTCCGTATTCTCTAAGATGTTTACAAGGTGTTCGAAGCTGGACGGACGAAATATATCTGGCGCCCTGCTCCTCTCGATTGCCTGGCTGATGTCGGAATTGCATACGTTTAGGGCTATATTGGTGCCGGGAGCTGTGTCTGGTGGTATGTGTATTGGTATTGTCCTGGTGACGGGCCCTTGGCCGAATGGTTTTATTGTGACGGTTATACGGACGGTATCGTCAGGCTTCACGCGTCTTTTGTCTACGTGTATGTGCTGTATCTGAGCCACCTTACGGTCAGACAACACCTCTGCCTCCAGGTCGATTTTCTCTATTCTCACCTCTTTGAAGTTGTTGTTCATTATTGAGGAAATAGGCTGGGTAATGTAGTACACCGGAAACCATGTAGGGTGCGGCTCATATAATGTGTTTTCTACCTTTATGGGCCTGTCCATGCAGTCAACGTAGAGGGACAGGCTCAATCGTACGGTCTTATCCCCGGTTTGTCGCTCTGTGGCCAAAAGCGCGCTTTCCGTAGCCCACTGTACGAGGGTCCGTGTTAGAGATCTGTCATCTACAACGTCGAAATTGTACTCGACGTTCTGTGCGCCTTTAACGCTGATGTGGCACGGTATCATCCTTGCAAATTCGTCAATGGTGCCGGCCAATGCCGCCTTCCTGTCTTGTGAGATCCGGCCCACGATCTTAGTAGGGGTGGCTATTTTAAGTGACGTGGATTGGCTCGGCAACACGGCGTATACATAGGCACCGGCCATGGGCATGTCTGTCTTGCCTGATTGGAGGAAGGGGTGTCCGAAGGCCAAGATGTTGTTGCCGTCGCGGTAGGTGACTGTACCAATGGCAGAGGCGTTTATGTCACCGCAGGCGAGTATGGTGGCTACTGCGGACCCTGGTACGAGCTCGGCCATGACGTTGTTAGGTTCGGACGCATGTCCACCACCCTGAACAGGGAAGAGTCCGTACCTCTCCAGGGCCAGGGACATGTCCTTTATTAGCCTTTGGTCGAACCCGGAGATGACAAGTGGCGTCCCGATAGGCATGAGGCGAAGGGTCTGAGACCCCATGCTTCCCCTGTCGGCCAACATCTCCTTTATGTCCGGTTCCTGTACGGACAGAGGCGATTCCCATGGCATTAGTGCGTGTCCGGGCCCTTCTTTCGCGTCTGCATAGTCTGCGCCGAGATTCATCACGTTAAGCATGTCCTTAATCGGTGTTACCCCGGCAATCGCCTCCTTCGCAAAGCTCCACCCATATGAAACCGCCCCGATTAGCTTGTCGTCTACGTATACGGGGCTGCCGCTCATTCCGGAGATTATGCCCGTCTTTTCCAGGGGGTCTCCGTACATCTTAATCAGTATCATGTCTGTCTTGGCCTCCCAGTTCTTTAGGACGCCAAGGATCTCCACATCGAATGTGTCAATCCTGTCCCCGGAAAAGACTGTTTTGCCATATCCTCTCATTCCGGCCCTTAACTCTTCCACGCCGAGGGTTGGGGCGCCTGTTTGCTGCATACCGCCGGCACCGACGATTACCGGGAGGATAAGTATTAAAAGGAGGACGCCGGGTAAGTGTCTAAAAGGCATACCGTTAACCCTGCAGTTATAAGTACAAGTCAAGGTAATAATTTACACCGAAACAAGTTTACCAGTTGACACAACCTTTGTCAAACAGTAGATGCAAGGTGTTGATTTCTTAGCAGGTGTATTGCCTGTTGACTCGTTGACAAATGTGTTAATAACTACTTTTTGAGGAGTGAGAATCTTCTTGACCGGGAGGAGAAGGGAACTCTATAATTCTGATGCGTGTTCTGAAAAAAGTTAGGGAAAATATTGCCTCATGCGTGCCGTTGTTCAGCGTGTAAGATACGCCAAGGTAGAGGTTGAAGGAGAGATTGTCGGCGAGATTGGTTGCGGCCTTGTGGTCCTTGTTGGTGTAGGGGAGGACGACGCAGAGGAAGACGCGGAATATCTAGCGACAAAGATTTGCGGGCTCAGGGTCTTTGAGGATGACCGGGGGAAGATGAACCTTTCTTTAAAGGAGGTAGGCGGTGGTGTTTTGGCGGTCTCTCAGTTTACCCTGTACGGCGACTGTAGAAAGGGCAGACGGCCCGGCTTTGATAAGGCTGCGGGGCCTGAAAAGGCTGAGAGGTTGTACAATTCGGTGGTTGGGCGTCTGAAGCAGATGGAGGTGCCGGTGGCGGAGGGGAGGTTTCAGGAAAAAATGCTGGTGGAATTGGCCAATGACGGGCCGGTGACAATCCTGCTCGACAGTAAGAAACAATTTTAGAGGGATAGGCGTGTATATGGACAGAGACATACTAAAGTGTCTCCTTCTCTTATCTTTTTTTGCAGTTTATATAGGTATGATCTGTGGCTGTGGCACGGTTGAGAAGCAACCGCCCGGTGCAGCTATTAGGCCATTGCCGAGGCCCAGCCTGGTCACGCCCAGGAAAGTGGTGCCGAGCGGTCTCAGGTTGCCTCATGTGAATGTCACGGCACACAAATGGAAATATATAGTCGTCCATCATAGTGCAAGTCCCGCCGGGAGCGCAGCCAGCTTTGACGAATTTCACCGGAACAAAAGGGGCTGGGATAGAGGGCTCGGTTATCACTTTGTTATCGGTAACGGCAGAGGTGCGAGAAATGGCGTTGTAGAGACCGGAAACAGATGGACACGCCAGATTGACGGTGCCCATGCAGGGTCGGCAGAGTATAATGAGCATGGCATAGGGGTATGCCTCGTCGGCGATTTTGAGGTCGGGAGCCCCACGAATGAACAGATATCGAGTCTTGTAAAATTGGTTAAAGAGCTTCAGTGGATATGTAACATACCGTCGGAGAATGTAATATTACACCGACATATACGAGATACCCAGTGCCCCGGTGGTAGTTTTCCATACTACGAGTTGCTTGCCGGACTTCCCCGATAATTTTTTCGCGAAGGGTCGGCAATTGTTGTGATACCCTTCAAGGATAATAATCCCACCCAGACCTACCCCTATGTTACGATAGCCATTATCGGCCTCAATGTGATGGCTTTTATCTATGAGATAGCACTTGGAGGGGCCGTTGAGGACCTGTTCTTCCGCTATGGTGTTGTGCCGGTAAAGGTGATGTTCTTTCTGTGCAGTCCCAGCCTCGCCCCGGAAGACATCATAGACACCTTCTTGCCCTTTCTTACCAGTATGTTTCTGCACGGTGGACCAATACACATCTTAGGGAATATGTTGTACTTGTGGGTATTCGGAGACAACATGGAGGACCGGTTGGGACACCTTAAGTATCTTGGGTTCTACCTGCTGTGCGGCATTGTGGCCAGCGCGATCCACGTGGCCGCAAACCCGGCCGTCGGCATCCCCTGCATAGGGGCAAGTGGTGCGATAGCGGGGCTGCTGGGGGCGTACATGATTACCTTCCCAAGGGCAAGGGTGTTATGTATTATCCCTCTGGGTTTCTTCTGGCCGATAGTCGAATTGCCGGCTGTGGCGGTATTGGGCTTTTGGTTTGTTATCCAGTTCTTTAGTGGTGCCGCGGCCTTCACCTCGACTACGGATGCCGGGGGCGGGGTTGCCTGGTGGGCGCATATAGGCGGGTTTGTATTTGGTATAGCACTTATGCTTATATTGTCAAAAGTGCGGATTTCAGGGATAAAAACCAGGTGGTATGGAGGAATAGATCCTGGTGATGGTTCCTAGCCGGTGTCCTCGCTTGGGGCCTGCTGTGCTTTCATGATCTGGCGAAAGCTGAGGCCCTCCTTCCAGAGAAAAAACGTTCCTATGACCAGGGAGGTAAGGATGCTTATTGCCCACGAGACAATGGCAAAACTCTGGGCGGTGGGCGGCGCTACGTGAAAGAGCTCAAGGCTCTTTTGAACTGCAAAGTGATAAACCCCTATGTACCCGGGCGCCTGGGGCAGGGCGACCGCCAGTGCTATGCAGATGCAGACAAAGCACATCCCTGTAAAGGGGACGTTTATCCCAAACGAGTAACCAAGTATTACCAGTGTGAGCGCAAACAGGATCCACATGCTGAAGGAAAGAAAGGTCAGCCAAAGAAGCTGCCGGATATTTTTCAGGACCTTCATACCCTGGACGAAGGACTCAAGCAGGTGCAGCACCTTTTCCTTGATGGCATGGGGCAGGAAGAAGAACACTCTGCTCACGAGGTCCAGGGCCTTCTGGGAATATATGTCCAAAAAGACGAGAAAGACTACGGTAACAAGGCACACACCACCCAGTATCCCGATGCCCTTTTTTAATTGGAGAAAGATGAGTGAATCGCTGTTTATTGAATTTGAGGATGCATTGGCGTCAGAGTAGATGTGCCCCCCGCCATGGGGCGTTATCAGGGCAATTACCACTGTGGCGAAAATGATAAGGCTTACTGAGTCCAGGAGCCTTTCCATCACCACGGTCGCAAAGGCCGCTGTAGTCCTTATCTTCTCGCTCTTACTGAGCACGACACATCTGATGATTTCCCCCGCCCGGATAGGTAGAATATGGTTGGACATAAACCCTATGGATGTGGCGGAAAGGACGTTCATGAAGGACACCTTCTTAATCGGTAGCACAAGGAGTTCCCAGCGTGCTGCCCTTACCACGTAGGTCAATAGAGTGATTAGGACGGCAGGGATCACATAGACGTAGTTTGCCTGCTGAAGCGCAACGTACAACTCTCCCCAATCTATTTCCCTTAGAAAGAGCCATAAGAAGACACTACTTATAAGCAGGCCGACGAGTACCCAGACGCCTCTTGAGCTTAATGGCATGGACTTGGTCCCCCGACAAATCATAAAGTCTAACAGATAAAAACACTTCTTCAAGCCTTTAAGTTGATTTTATTTACATTTCCTGCTAACATTTTTCTTTACCGTTAAACTTTTTTATCGTGTGTCGCCTTTCGCTGGAGGGAGTCCAAGATGAGAGTTGTCATGCCTGCAATTATGTTTGCCTGTTGTGCGGCCCTTTCTTTGTACCCAACCCTGTCGGTTAAGGCGGCGATTGACGGGGAGCCGCTGTTCAAGACCCACTGCGTAGCCTGCCATGGGGAAGACGGCAAAGGTACGGATTTGGGGAAGGGGCTAGCTGAAATGGCTGAAGGTGTAGAATTCCCGGATTTCACCAGCGCCGAGTGGCAGTCCAGAAAAACGGATGAGCGGATGATAGAGCAAATCAAAAACGGCTCGCCCGGCAGGATGTTTTCCTTTAACGAAAAATTGAGTGAAGAAGACATAAAGGCCGTCGTGGTCTATGTACGGGGGTTTCCGTCCAGGTAGGATTGGAGCTAGACTATGTGCATGGAGGTATTTGAGCTGAGGGGCCAGGTGGCCCTGGTGACCGGTGCAAGCAAGGGTCTTGGTAAGAGTATGGCTATGGCCCTGGCGGAGGCAGGTGCCGATATTGTGATGGTGGCCCGCGGGCCCGTTAAGCTGGCGGAGGCCGAGAAGGAGGTTGCAGACATGGGCGTGAGGACTCTCATGATAGCGGCCGACGTCACTATTCCGGAGGATGTCGAGAAGGTGGTCAATCAGGCGCTTGCGAAGTTCGGAAAGATCGACATCCTGGTCAATAACGTGGGGACATATACGGGAAAGCCGATAGTGGAGTCTACCACGGAGGATTGGTCTAACTTAATTAACACCAATCTGACGAGCACCTATCTCTGTTGCAGGACGGTAGGTAAACATATGATAGAAAGGCAGAGAGGGAAGGTCGTAAACATGGCGGCTGCCATAGGTGCGCTCGGTGCCAGAAATTCCGCTGCGTACTGCGCAAGCAAGGGCGGTGTTATCCAACTCACCCGTGCCCTGGCCGTGGAATGGGCCAGATACAATATTACCGTTAACGCCATAGCGCCCGGGACTATGGAGACGGAGATAACTGCAAAGATGCTGGAAGATCCCAAGGTCAGAAAGGCGCTGGAAAGCAAGGTGCCTATGAAGAGGATTGGACGGCCTTCAGACCTTACGGGGACGGTGGTCTTCCTGTCCGCAAGTGGGTCGGACTATATTACCGGACAAACCATATTTGTTGACGGCGGGTTTTCCGTACAATAAGATTTTCTGATGAACGCTGCACAACTGTCATTCTGAGGGAGTGAAGCGACCGAAGAATCTGATATTCTAGAGATTCTTCACTTCGCTCAGAATGACATGTGGCAATGGGCAGGTCCTGAGAAGTCTTACCAAAGTTGAGGGTTAATCTTCCTGGTAGATGACGTCGTCGTAGAAGCTCTCCAGGTCCCTCTTGTGTTTCAATTCCTCCTGTGCGAAAGCCTCCAGGACGTTCTTGACTTCGAGGTCGGACATTTCAGCCGCGAACCTGGTGTAGAAGTCATATGCCTCCTTCTCGCGCTTCATCGCAAACACAAGCACGTCTTGCAGGTTGGATGTATCCGTAATCTTTCTGTCCTGCAGGTATTCTGCTATCTTCAGGTCTTGTACCTTCTGCGATCCCATGCCCGCTAATTTTTCTATATTGAGCCTTTCCAGGGCCTCTTTGTGTGAACGTTCCTCTTCGGCAAGCTTGGAAATCATGGCCTTGGCACCGGGGTCATTTATTTTGTCCAACATCCCGCTGTATAGTTTGTAGGCGTTTTCTTCCTTTTCTATGGCCAATTTAATTACATCGTCCACTGTGATCGACATGTTGACATAACCCTTTCCTGAGTTCCGGTCAATGATTGTTTGAAATGATATCCTAAATTTTAATATTATTTGGGTTGTAATTCAAAGAAAAATACTTTTTGGGAAGAAAGGGGGTAAAATGAGGGTTGCTGTGTTCCCGGCCCGCTTCTTCCAGGGTTGCCCGTTCTCCGGCAGTTTCCCCTTCCAAATTTAGGCGGGGAGCTTCACGGGGGATAAGAATTCACCCGGCTCGTTTAGTGCAACCGCAGCCCCGTTTACCTTCACCCAGCCGATGCCGCCGTCGTCCCTGGCAACGCCCCGCAGTGTGGTCTTATACTCCTTGACCACCATATCGGGTCCGCGGGCCATTTGCGGGCTGGTTGTCTCTATGGTGGGCGGGGTGCCGTCCACTCAGAGACATCCCAGGGCCTGAGGGTTACTTTGTCTGAAAGAAATCAGACGTAGACGGTTCGGGACTAGCTGCAGCTCCAGAGGTTGCGGAGCCGAGGCTTCTAAATGTACCCTCTGTGTCCGCACTGTCATAGCTCATCGTATTACCTATGGATATGCCTATCTTGCCGCTGGCAGCATAGGCGTCCTGGTCGGCGCCAAGGAAGGCAAAAGTCCAGTTACCCAGACCCTTTTTCTCCTCAATCCTCTTAAAAATCTGCTCTCTTGAGAACTCTTTAGACGAGTTTTCTTCACCGTCAGTCATAATGACAAATACCACCTTGTCATAGCCCTTACTCTCTTCTGTGGTGTGTATCCCATAGCCGATCGCGTCATACAGCGGCGTAAGCCCTCTGGGCACATACGTCTCTCGCGTCAACGGCTTGACGTCATTAAGCGATGCGGCCTTGTAGGGTATATCAAGAGCCAGATGCTCGTCTTCGAACTTATCGAACAAAATCAGTGTAAATAAGAACTCGGCGTCCTTTGTCTTCTTCAAGGTCTCGATATACTCGTTGAACCCGGAAATGATTTTGTCTCGGCTGGATTCCATTGAGCCTGTCCGGTCAAGGACCAGAGTAACTAATGTGGTCTGTTTGTCTGGCGTATCGTGCCCGGTTGCCGGAGTAGTGAAAACAAAGAGCACAAATAGTAATGCAAATAACAGGCGAATCATCTCTACCTCCTTTTAATTCTTAATACGAGAGCTCTGTAAATGTTGCCTCAACACCCTCTGTCATTCTAATCCGCTTCAGGCGGACGAGGGTTTTTCAGGGGTCTCCGCTAGGTCTGAAATTCTATTATTTTTTGAGCGATAATTCAAAGAAAAATACTTTTTGCCGGGAGGGCCAAAGAACTGCGGCTGAGCCCGTGTTTAATTTCTGATGGATTTTTGTGCCTTTAG
>JAUXLO010000170.1 GCA_030623665.1 Planctomycetota bacterium | reverse complement strand
TCCTGAGTGACGCAGAGAACTCCGCCGCCAGGAATTTTATCCTGTCGTCAGTCGTATGGCTTGGCATAGTGGTCTCTGTAGCCCTGGTGCTGGCGCTTAAGTTTGTCTGGCCCGATTTCCTGGGCGGTGTTGCCTGGCTTTCCTTTGGACGGCTGAGACCCTTCCACGTAAACGGCGCCCTCTTCGGGTGGCTCTCAATGTCCAACCTGGGGCTCATGTTATACATCCTGCCCAGGCTTACCGGTGTAAGGCTGTGGAGCGAGAGGCTGGGTAACGTCACCTGCCTGCTGTGGAATGTGGTTATGCTCCTGTCCGCTATAAGCCTCCCCCTTGGCTACACCCAGGGCAGGGAATATGCAGAGTTTGTACTACCCCTCGACCTCATCTTTACGTTGTGTCTTGTACTCCTTATCTATAATGTGTTTAAGACCGTGGCCATGCGTAAGGAGAAGTGGATGTACGTAAGCCTCTGGTATTTCCTAGCCACATTGATCTGGGCCCCGTTCATATTTCTCGTGGGCAATAATTTTATGATGGACTGGACCGGCCTGGGAGGCAGGGGCGTCGTCCCGGGAATCAATGACGCCATGCTGAACTGGTGGTACGGGCATAACGTTATCGGCATGTGGTTCAGTACCCTGGGACTGGGGATCTTTTATTATTTTCTGCCGGTCCTGACAAAAAACCCGCTCTACAGCCACAGGCTCTCCATGATAGGCTTTTGGACACTGGCCTTTTTCTATGTCTGGAACGGGCAGCACCATCTTATCTACGGCCCGGGGCCCGATTGGCTCGAGAGTGTTGCCATCGCCTTCAGCGTCCTCATGGTGATTCCTGTATTCGCCGTCGTGTACAACTTCTTTAAGACGGCCTCGGGCAAGTGGCACCTTATGTTCGATGGCTCCTACGAGGCGGTCCCGCTAAAGTTCCTTCTGGTGGGCGGGCTGGCGTATCTGCTTACCTGCACCCAGGGTTCATTGATAAACGCCCCCAGGACCACTAATGAATACTTCCACTTCACCTATTGGACGATAGGGCACGCCCATCTTGCCTTTCTGGGCACCTTCACGTTTATAAACATGGGTGCCATATATCACGTTATGCCGAGGATTCAGGGGATGCAGATGAACCGCAGGCTGGCAAACTGGCACTTCGGGCTCTTCATCGCCGGCATCATCGTCTTTCTCGGCGTGCTCCATACGGCGGGGATTGTCCAGGGGGCTATGTGGACGGCCAAGATCGAGGAGATAGACTTCGTGACCGATGCGGTCATCTTGAGACCGGCAGTGGAGTTCATTGACGTGGTGAGGAGCCTTCATCCGTTCTATTGCGCCATGCTTGTCGGGGCCGCATTTATGGTGGCCGGTATAATGACCTTTGTGGTTAATGTGCTGAGGACGGCCTGCATGAGCCCTGGCGGAGGGAGAACACAAAAATAATGTACACGGTCCTCCTGCTATTAATATTGGCCAGCACCATCATCTGTCTTGGCGGTATATACTACAGGAAGGACGTGACCCTCGGCATCCTGGTGCCCGGGGCCATGCTCTTGCTGATAATTGCCTTTGTGTCAACGGCGGTGCTGCCCTATATGGAGGAAATCGCCCCGACCTCTAAGGGCGCCCCGTACACCGACAAACAGCTCATGGGCAGGTGGATATACGTGAGGGAGGGGTGCTGGTACTGCCACACCCAGCAGGTAAGACCGGTACGCGCAGACGCAGGCGAAGGAGAGGTCTCGCAGCCGGGTGATTATGTAAACGACTACCCGCACGTGCTTGGAACGGAGCGCACGGGACCAGACCTGGCCCACGTGGGGGGGGAGTTTGAGGACGAGTGGCATAAGAACCACCTGACGAACCCGAGGCCGTTGACCCCTGAAGAGGAGGATATGCCGGGAAAGGTGGCCGGTTCGGTAATGCCCTCCTTCTCTTATCTGTCCCCGGAGGAGATGGACGCGCTTATCGCCTACATTCAGTCTCTAAGGTAATAATTTGCGAAAGGGTTGCCTGATGAAGGAAAGGCTGTACAGAACACTGGGAAGAGCGCTTCCCTGTACCTGAATCCTGGATAGCGTGCAGGATACTGTACTCTACTCCAACTGGATAAGTCTCTTTGTGGGGGGGCTGTTCTTTATAGGCGCCCTGTTTGCCCTCATTATGGCCAAGAAGAGCGGCCATCTGGATTTTAACGATATGGAGGAGATAAAATACAAGATAATGGATGACTAGGGTACCGTTCGCCATGGGTCTATGGTTGTGAAAGCTCGTTGGTCCTACGTTAAAAAGCGTGGTTGCGGTTTTGCCCTCATTTAAATCTTAGGGATGTAATTTTGTTATATACGCGTCAAAAGGGCTTGGTGAACCAAGCACCTACAAGAGTTCCTGTTCTGGAGACGGTTATGGAAGATGACACAAAGGTTTTTCCCCACAAAGACGCCGGTGGAGGGACGCCGTTGTTCCTCAAGCTGGCATTCCTGGCCTGTGTGGTTTGGGCCGTCTATTATCTATGGAGGAACGTTTTGACAGGATGATGTTGATGGAGTAATGAAGTTGCTTTTCCATGAATTGCTGTATAATGTCTCTGGAGAGAAGTTATGGTTGATAGAATGAAAACAATCATTGCAATGTTGATGGCGGCCACGATATGCGCGGGCTGTGCAACGGGGGATGAAAGCGCAGGCGTGAGGTCCATGCAGAAGACCATCAGGCAGAACGGCATCCTGATTAATGAGATCGCAGAGAACAGCGCCGCCCAAAAGGCCGGCCTCAGGTCGGGTGACGTTATCGTCTCGTATGAAGGTACGATGATTAGAGACCCGTCCTTTGTGGAAAGGGATATAGCGACATCCCCGATAGGCAGGATGATACAGATGACGGTGGTCCGGCATGGCAAGCTGATGCGCGTCCAACTCCCTATAGAGAAGAAGCCCACCAGGGTCATAAACGTCACCCACTCCATGAAAAGGCCGGACTATGCCGTCCGCCTTGCAGGTGAGTGGCTGTGGCTGGGCACCTACCCTTATCCTGTAGATGTCACCGACATAGAGAACGTACTAAAGCTCTTGCCGCTGGCCATCCAGGGACCGGACCAGGAGCCTGAGGTGCCTGCCACCATCTTTACGGTTATAGTGCGTTAGTGTGGCCTTGGCCAGAGAATAGTCGATGGTGAAAAAGACCGGAAAAGAAGAGGAAAATCGCAAGGACTGTTCCTTCTGCAACAGGAACTATCAGGAGGTCAATCGTCTCATACAGGGGAATCCAAACACCTATATATGCGACGAGTGTGTCCATGCCTGTCAAAAATTACTGAAGACCGAGGATGACAGGAAGGCACGGCCAAAGCTGATAGAGAACATACCCCCGCCCAGCGCCATTAAGGCCCACCTTGACGAATACGTGATAGGCCAGGACCGCGCCAAAAAAGTCGTGGCGGTCGCCGTCTACAACCACTACAAGAGGCTGGTCACGGGCGAATGTGAGGATGTGGAGATGGACAAGAGCAACGCCCTCCTGTTTGGTCCCACGGGTTGCGGTAAGACGCTTATGGCCCGCGTGATGGCAAAGTTTCTCAATGTCCCGTTTGCAATCGCCGACGCCACCTCCCTGACCGAGGCGGGGTACGTGGGTGAGGACGTTGAGAACATTTTGCTGAAGTTGTTGCAAAATGCCGACTTTAACGTCAAGCACGCAGAAAAGGGAATCATTTATATAGACGAGATAGACAAGATCTCCAAACGTGGCCCCCACCCGTCCATTACCAGAGACGTCTCCGGCGAGG
>JAUXLO010000063.1 GCA_030623665.1 Planctomycetota bacterium | reverse complement strand
TAGCCGTAAGCAACTTTATGAAGAACAACTGGTACTTTATACTTATAGGTATAGGAGGGGTAATAGCTACCATTAACGTCATTGTGCGCTTCCCCTGGGGAAGATACGCCTTTGACAGATTCAAGCTGAGCATACCCATCTTTGGAACGTTGCTGCGGAAGATGGCACTCTCGCGTTTTTCTCACTTTCTGGCCCTGCTATACTCTGCCGGCATTGACATCCTCCAATCTCTCTCCATCGTGGAGAAGGTGGTGGGCAACGAGGTTATCGCCAGGGTGATACGTCGTGCACGGGAGCAGGTCAAGGCGGGACAGCGCCTCTCTGAACCACTGAGGGCGAGCAAGGAGTTCCCGCCCATGGTGGTGAGGATGGTAGAAATTGGCGAGATAAGCGGTCAGTTGGATAAGACACTCCAAAAAGTAAGCGAGTTCTACGACAGAGAAATACCACAAACAGTTAAAAAGGTTTTTGCAGCCTTTGAGCCCATAATGATAGTAATACTGGCCGGTATAATCCTACTGGTAGCCGTATCCATGTATCTACCTCTATACAGCTCTCTGGGCAAGCTCGGACAATAGTCAGAGTTGCCCCCTTGACTCCGTTCATAGAAACCTTATGGCAAAACACGAACTGGTAGCGGGAATAGAGATAGTCCTTCGACAGGCAAAGCTTCAGATGAAGCTGGTTGAGATGGTAAGCTCGGCGGAAGGGCTGGAGGTAACAAATTTTGCAGTAGTTGACTTGCCTCCAGGAGGTATGCGTGTTGTAGGGCCACGCCTACAGAATATCTTGAAAGAACAGGGCTTCGGGGCAAAGACCATTAACGCAATCCTGCCCTATCCGTCGATCGACTATCGCCAGGTGTCCTTGCCGCCAATGTCCAAGGCCAACGCGAAGACTGCCGCGGTCAGGGAGGCCAGAAAGGACCTGAAATTTCCCGCGGCGGAGCTGGTTACCGACTTTGAGGTAGTGGGCGAATCCGAAGAGAAAGGCCTGCGCCGAACAGAGTTCCTCATAGCCAGGGCGCAATCCAAGGATATGGAAGAGCTATTTTCAATGGCCAAGGAATCCCGCCTAAGATTAAACTCCCTCACGGTATTACCCGCGGCACTGCTCAACCTGCTCAAGATAAGGGGCGGGACGGAAGACGAAACACTGGCAATGGTTCACGCCGGTGCCGACAAGGGTACAATAATAATCTCCCACCAGGGCAACCTGCGCTTCCCCAGGGAGTTTCCGCTGATGCTCAGTGCAGTGTCCACAGAACGGGACAAACGCCTGGTAGCAGAAATAAAACGCTCTCTATTATTCGTAAAACAGCAGGCAAGGGGCCTCACGGTAAAAAAAATACTCCTTCTGGGTGAAATGATTCAACCGGACGTCCTTGCAAACACCATAACATCAGAGACCAATGTACCTACAGAGGTATATGCCCCAATAAGTCTAGACCTGTCGCCATTAGGCGAGAGGGTACATGAATTCAGAGAATTGCTCCCCACACTATCCATACCTCTGGGACTGGCCTGGAGCGGACCTGAACACTCCAGGTTGAACCTAATGTCCCAGCGATTAGCCGAACAAAAGAGGTCCCACTTGGCAAAGGTGGTAATAATCTCAACCTGCGCCATGCTCATCATACTTCTTGGGGCAAAATACTTCTTCTTATGGCGGAAGGCGGAGCCGTACAAAGAAGATTATGCACACCTGAAACAGGAGCTTACCTCACTCAAACCCCAGACACACAATATGAGAGAGATGCAAAAGGAAAAAGAGCAGTATGCCTCCCGCCGCGCCTTTCTCGACAAGATGCATGGGCCCGGCATCCCGTGGGGCGATATCCTAAGAACCCTCAGCCTCAGTGTGCCCAAAGAAATGCTCCTCGAGTCAGTCAATATAAAAGAGGCCGAGGTGGGCTGGATACTCAAAATTAGCGGAAACGTGACTGCTGAAGACGCTGCCATAACACAAAGAAAATTTAACGACTTCTTTTCCCTGTTCCTGACCTGTCCGTCACTAAGCAATGGTGAGGTAAACTCTCTCACAATAGGCCCAGTCCCGGCAAGCGGGGCAATAGGGGCAATGTCAAGTAGACTTAACTTTACGGTCAGCGTACGCGTACAGCCCAAGGAGAGTCCGGGTGGCATTAAAGGATAGACTAGGAATACTGCAAAGACTCCCTAAAGGCGCACGGACATGGCTACTGCTGATACCCATCTTCATAGTTGCCGGCTTAATCTACTCCCTGGTTCTACGCCCGAAGGCCAGTGGCATAGAAAAAACAAAGAGGTCTATAAGTCAGGTCCAATCGCAGATTCTAGCAGAACGACGACAGTTGACAGACTTTGAGCCCCTCAGCAACAAAGAAATGGGACTTATAAAGACAACAAACAAGGGTATCTCCTCCTTGACGAAGGCCCTTGGCACGATTCACCAGGTATACAGTAGGCTGACACAACAGGCTAAAAACTGTAAAATCTCGGGCCTGTCAGTTAATCCCAACTACACACCTACAGAAGAGGAAAAAAGGGCAAGGTTTGCCGACATAGAGGCTGACATGTCCCTGGTAAAAGTAACCTTTTATTCCGACCTTGAATCTCTGGGCTGCTTCCTTAATAATATCGGAAAAGATAGGGACACACTAATAGAATCCCTTACCATAACCAGGGAACTCCCCAAGCCAAAGACAGAGACCCTCCTCAGGATATTTGCAAAGAAACCGCAATAAGCCCTGTGGGGAGCGGCCCGCCACCTCTCCTGGCGGGGTTTTCCAGACGGCTCAAGACTATGGTAGGTACATCATACACACCAACCCGCCTGGAAGAGGCTTACAAGCTGCTATCGCCCTGCAGGCTCTGCCCCAGGAACTGCAAGGTAATGCGGCTTGAGGGCCAAAAAGGCTTCTGCGGGATAGGACGCGACGCAATTGTATCATCCTTCGGGCCCCACCTGGGGGAAGAAAGACCACTGGTAGGCCAGTATGGCTCAGGGACCATATTCTTTGCAGGCTGCAACCTGGGCTGCCTCTTCTGTCAGAACTACGACATAAGCCACCTCCGTGCAGGTGAGGAGGCATCAACCGGGCACGTCGCATCGCTGATGCTGGCCCTGGAGAAGAGGGGGTGCCATAACGTAAACTTTGTCACCCCTACCCACGTCAGCCCCCAGATTATGGAGGCCACCCAGATTGCC
This sequence comes from Planctomycetota bacterium, assembly GCA_030623665.1. Taxonomy (GTDB): domain Bacteria; phylum Planctomycetota; class Brocadiia; order Brocadiales; family Bathyanammoxibiaceae; genus Bathyanammoxibius. The sequence continues at coordinate 5,910 of JAUXLO010000063.1, read as the reverse complement.
CGCAAAGAGGGACTGAGCGTGCCGACCGTATATAACTGCGGCGGCTATGAGTCCGTAGAGACCCTCAGGCTCCTTGAGGGTACAATCGACATATACATGCCCGATGCCAAGTACGCAGACCCCCGATGGGCCAAAAAGTTCTCCACAGCCGAGAACTACCCGGAGATGATGAAGGCCGCCATAAAAGAGATGCACCGACAGGTAGGAGATTTGATTATAGAAAGCGGCATCGCCGTAAGAGGGTTACTGGTAAGGCACCTGGTCATGCCCAATAATGTGGCAGGCAGTAAGGAGATTATCGATTTTATTGCAGAAGAGATATCACCCAATACATATATAAATATAATGAATCAATATCATCCATGTTTCAGGGCCAACGAGTTTCTTGGTGAGATAGACCGCCGCATCACCCACGAGGAGTTCCAGGAGGCCCATGCCTATGCCCAGAAGAAGGGCCTCCGGCTTGCAGAGTGAGCTGAAATTCCGAACAAAGCACTGTTCTAAACGGGCGAGAGAGCTGGGATTTGAGCCGCCAAAGAAATAAAATAAAAGTCGTCCGATACGGATCACGCCCAATCCGCCTGAGGCGGAGCGGACTCACCTACGGCGAGGATTGGACGCTACATCTATTCGGTTATTTTGTAGCGTCTGGTCTCCGTACCAGACGTTTTTATCACGTCAAGATACTCTGCCACTTATAATCTTCCCTTCTATTTACCATACCTCTTCTTAAAGGGTTATTTACAATGTATTCAGCTTTTTTCAAAAGATCCTCATCCTTCCGAACAATATGTTCATAGTAGCTCCGTTGCCATAGCTTATTTATCTCTATATCAGCTTTGCACACCCTGGTGGTATACTTTTTGAAATCTCTAACCCACGTTCTCAAATCTTTAGGTTTTTCTTCGCCGTGTATAAGTATATGAAGATGGTCGGGCATGAGGCAATAAGCAAGCAAGCGGTACTCTCCTTGCTCACAAGCGGTCTTTAGAGAAGACAATATTTTTGAACATATTTTATCCTTAGAGAAATAGGCCTCTTTGTTGGTAGTACAAATGGTGAGAAAATAGGCCCTGTACGATTGAGAGTAGTTAAATGACTTTAAGCGAAGAGAGCGGTTTTTCCCGAAGGTTTTGTACTTCTTTCCTACATTTTTCATACAACACTTTGAATGTTGTTTTATAACGTTGAGTTCTGAGATATCTTACGTCCGATACGGTGATCGGACGCTACACCTACTTAACCTTCTACCAGCTTTTTTACCTTCTTTGCATTTGGTTCCTTGATAATGCCCTTCTCGGTGATGATTGCCCTTATGTTCCCGGCGGGGATGACGTCGAAGGCGGGGTTATACACCTTGACGCCCTCGGGGGCGGTGCGATGGCCGGTGATATAGGTTACCTCATCGGGGGAACGCTCCTCTATAGGTATATCTGAACCCTTTGCAATCTTCATGTCGAACGTCGAGATTGGGGCGGCCACGTAGAAGGGGACCTTATGTTCCCTCGCTATGATAGAGAGGCCGTAGCTACCTATCTTATTTGCGGCGTCTCCGCTGGCGGCTATCCTGTCTGAGCCCACCACAACGGCATCTATCTTCTTCTCCACCATCACGTGCGCAACCATGTTGTCGCAGATAAGCGTCACGTCAAGGCCAGCCTCCATGAGCTCCCATGACGTCAGCCTCGCCCCCTGTAAAAGGGGCCTGGTCTCACATGCAAATACCTGGTCCACCCTGCCCTGTTCATGCGCTGCATATATCACGGCCAGCGCCGTGCCGTAACCGCCGGTGGCCAGACCGCCGGCGTTACAATAGGTCATGACGGTGCCGCCCTTGGGTATCAGCGCCGCACCGTGTTCGCCTATCTTCTTAGAGGAGTCCCTATCCTCTTCCAATACCTCCAAGGCCTCCTTAAACAGGAACTCCTTTATCGTATCGATCGGTTCTGTGTGGAATGCCTGGGCCACGTGCTCCATACGCTCCAGCGCCCAGAAGAGGTTTACCGCCGTGGGCCTGGCCGTGCCAAGGTATGTAGTGACCTCCTGCAGCCTGAGAAAGAAGTCGTTAAAGTTGTCCGCATTTACGTCGCGGATGCCAAGGAAGGCGCCCATGGCCGCGGCGATACCTATCGCCGGTGCTCCGCGGATCCTGAGCATCTTTATGGCCTCCCACATACACTCCTTATTCTCGCAGTAGATAAACTTAAGCTCCCCCGGCAGCAGGGTTTGGTCTATAAGCTTTACCCTGCCGTCCACGCCGCCTTCCCACTCTATCGTAGGTATAGACATCTATACTTTGCTCCTCTGTTCTTAGTCTCCTGCACCCATGTCTCGTTTAACCTCTCTGGAGCACTTCTTTACGTCTTCAGCAAGCCTTCTTTTGTAATCCGCCAGCTTCTGTCTGAGGCCGGAATCCTTCACGCCGATTATCTCCACCGCCAACACGGCCGCATTCTGCGCCCCTGTCTTACCAAGACCCGCAACGGCCACGGGCACCCCCCCCGGCATCTGAAGCATGGAGTAGAGCGCATCAACCCCGCCAAGGGCCTGATTGACCACGGGTACACCGATAACCGGCATCGTGGTAAGCGAGGCAAGCACCCCGGGCAGCGCCGCAGCACCACCCGCACCGGCTATGATTACCTCATAACCCTTCTTTTCTGCACCGGCCGCATATTCGTGTGCGAGCCGCGGTGCCCTATGGCAGGAGATGACGTCTACGTCAAACCCAAGCCCAAACTCTTTTAAAACCTCGACCGCCTCTTTCATAACATCACGGTCCGAGTTGCTGCCCATAACAACCCCGACCCTTTTCTTATTTGACGAAGTGTTTGACATACTATTTCTCCACCATGTGTAAGGGATTTGAGGTCTCTCTATATCTTTCCGCAAAGTAGCGCAAGAAGAGGGCCAATTTGTCTAAAGCTACACCCGTCTTGTGGCGCATCCGCAACAAATACGTTAAATCCAGCGGATTGTTGATAAGATAGGAGATAACGCTTAGTATCTTAACCCTCCCCTCTCCATCCACCAGATCACAGCCCTTTAGCTCATCATCTATCTCATCGGATAACGCCTTAAGGGCCAGGAAAGGTGTCCCGGAAGCAGCCGCTGCTTCGGCAACACCCGCACCCTCCATATCAACGGCCACGGCAGAGGTGGCCTCACCAATCCGTCTCTTCAAGGCAGGCTGGACAACCGCCTCATCTACTGTAACGAGGTCGCCGCAGTGAAACTCAAGACCCCCTTCACGAGCGAGCTTGCATGACAGGTCAACCAGACTTCTATGACAGGGACAGGAACTGCCGGCCGGCACTCCACCGGGGTTTTCCTTATGGCAGTAATCGACCAAGCCCCTCGCTATAATCAACTCACCTGTGCGCACCCCGTCACTCAGACCACCGGCAAGTCCTGCAGATATGACAACATCCACGTCAAATATCCTGAGCAGGCTCTCTGTGGCCCTCTTCGACCTTTCTCGACCAATACCGCTCTTCACCAATACAACGGGCTGCCGGCCCACACATGCATAATAAAACGTGAGGCCGTCTGCATGAAGCCTGCTTGAGGGTCCTAATCTTGCCCTAAGCGACTCCAACTCCTGGGGTAACGCAAATACCAATCCTATCATAAGAATTTCTTTTGTTTTTCCTTCTGCCCTCGCAAGTCCCTGTAAATCAAGCAGATTCGGGCAGTTTTTGCAATACTATTTTTCCATCAAATTTATCTCAAATATTTTGTTGTATTCGGCAACGATATATGGTACGTTTTTCCCTTATGTTTGTCCACTGCATGGATGATACTGGCAGAAGTTTTCGCTAGAAACTGGGGGAATTGAGTTTATAATCGGTTTTTCTTCTGGGGGTCTAACCTAACATTTTACAATTAGTTAAGCGGAGGAAGTAGTAACATGAAAAAGCGTCTCCTTGTCTTCTGGTTACTCACGCTGTCTTGCTTTCTGACTAGTTGTGCCATAACTCCTCCACTCGACGAAGAAATCACCTTAGGACCAAATGCAATCAAGGTCCCCGCGACCGAGACCTGGACAAAAACCGACACAACAGTACAAAAACGCCAGTATATGCACATAGTAGCTCAGGGAAAGATAGAGATATCTAAATGGAGCTACTTCGGCCGAGACTACGAATACATCGTAGGACCGCAGGGTACGTATGACTTCTCCAAAAAGGTAGTGAACGATACGTTCCCGCTGCCTGCCGCTGCGTCGGGACCCGCACCCTGTTACGCCCTGATCGGCAAGGTCGGCGAACACGGTGACATATTCCTGATAGGCCGTGAAGCCGTGGTAGAGGCCGCCAACAGTGGAGACCTTTATCTGGGCGTAAACGATTCTAACGTAAGTGATAATAGAGGCGATTTCTATGCCAAGGTTGACTTATATAAAGACCTGCCCTGGGAATTTGTCACAAAGGATACCAGGAAGATAGAAGAAGGAAAAGGCGCACAGGGTACGCCTGTCGAAGATCCGAGGGTATTAATCATATACGTGGACGGCTTTGACTATGATGTCCTAACGGAAATGGCATACAAGGGCTACCTGCCCAACATAAAGAAACTCTTCTTTGACAATGGCATAAACTTCCCCTACACTTTTACCGTCTTTCCCAGCACCACCTGGACGAGCACCGCCTGCACCATCTCTGCCAACTTTAGCGACCTTACCGGCATAAAGTCGGATGCCTACCTTGACAAGCGTGTTAACAAGATAAGGCACTTCTTCACCCCATACGGCCCACTGACAGCCTCAAGGAGGATGTACCCCGATGTGGTAGACCAGATGGTTGACCCAGACCCAAGGAGAGAGAAACTGCCGACCATATTCGACCGGGCGGAAATGGCTGGAGTGCCTATGTATTCGTCCGTTCTGCCGGTACTGGCCGATATGCAACCAACGTTCTATGACGAAGCCCTCACTAAAACCATTCGTATAGCGGGCACGGATCAGATAAAGGACCGGTTCGACGAGATTAATACCAACTTTACCGTAAATTACGTTATAAAACAAAACTACAAGATAATGTACACGTGGCTTCCCGGTGCGGACGCACGCTCTCACGAAACGCCCCGCGGCCAGTGGGGCGCCGCAAGGAAGGAAGTCTACCTTATAGACAAGCAGATCGGCGAGATGGTTGATAAGCTGAAGCTGGAGGGCATGTACGACAATACCTACATTATTCTTTACTCAGACCATGGCCACGTAGGGGGTAAGGACTTTATAAACCAGGCCTTCGATGTAACCAATGACTTCTTCTATAAGAGCATTATAGATATGGATGGAGACGGCGAACTCGATGAAGACAGCGGCCTGGGATTTAACATACAGTATGTCCAGCATGATGAGGCCCTCCATAGAGAACACCTCGACAAGGAAAAACAGGACTTTATGGCCGTGGGCAACATGGGCTACGGAGCCGCAGTAGTCTTTCTCCCCTACAAGCACAAGTACTCAAGAAATTTCAGGACAAACAACAGCTACTACGACCTTACCCGCTACCAGGTATATCCAACCATGAAGCCTGTAAACGTCCTGGACAGACTCTTAAAGGTCGATCTCTCGGAAATAAACAAATTCCCAAATCTGGTCGGCAATAAACCCATCGACATGGTAATAGTACCGGTAACCAAGGACAAGGACACGACCTTAATCATAAACAGCCAGGGACTCCAGGGCCTCATTGAGATGAGGTCTGCCGGAAATGGGAAGCGGGATTTCGAGTATCGCTACAGGGTCGTTACCGATTTTGACCAGGACCAAGACGGCAACAACACCTTCAATACGGTTGGAATAAAAAGACGTGTCGCGAAACAGACCACAGAACAGACCGCTGGACAGACCGTTGGACAGACCGAGGAACAGCCCGCTGAACCCGTCGCCCCCACCGGTGTGGC
>JAUXLO010000173.1 GCA_030623665.1 Planctomycetota bacterium | reverse complement strand
GTCGAGGTGTCTTCTGTGGAAGAGGATAGATATTTGAAGTCTGAAGCCACCAAGGTCAGTATCTTTATGTCCATTCTCGATGTGCACGTGAACCGCATACCCTGCAGCGGCCGTGTGGAGTTCATTGATTACCAGAAGGGCAGATTCTTTGATGCCCGCACGCAAGATGCCGCTCTCAAGAATGAAAACAACATGATCGGACTGCTGGCAGACAGCGGCAATAGATTTCTGGTAAAGCAGATAGCAGGACTGGTGGCAAGGCGTATCGTATGCCCCGTAAGGGTTGGTGAACGTTTGGAGCAAGGACAGAGGTTCGGCATGGTAAAGTTCGGTTCCAGGCTAGAGCTCTTTATACCAAAAAGCACTAATGTACGTATCATGGTCAATGAGGGCCAGAAGGTGATTGCAGGGCTGACCGTACTTGCAGAGCAAATATGAAGCCTTCCATAAAACGTTTGACCTTATAATAATCACAATTGCGTGGCCTCTTGTCGGGGGTGGGATATCCACCAAAAGACGGGCACTATGTCCGACCATGCCAAAGACACGTCCTTACTCTATGTAGCATAGCAAATCTTCAAGAAGGGCCATTTACGTAGTTCCCTGATATAGGAGATGACCATGAGGTTAAAGGATAAGGTAGCGCTGGTTACCGGTGGTGGTACAGGTATAGGCAGGGCAAAGGGCATAGGCAGGGCCACTGCGCTTGTCTTTGCAAAGGAGGGCGCCAAGGTGGTCGTGACGGGCAGGCACAAAGGGCCACTGGAGGAGACGGTTTCCGCAATCGAGTCCATCGGCGGAAAGGCCCTAATGGTCGAGGGAGACGTCTCGGTGGCAAAGGATGCGGCGGAGATGGTGAACCAGACCGTAAAAACATTCGGTAGTATAGACATATTGGTCAACAACGCCGGCGTGAACTACAAGCAAGGGGGCACAGCTGAAACCGACGAGGACGGATGGAACGTCGTAATGGACATTAACGTAAAGGGCGTCTTCCAGGTAAGCAGGTCTGCCGTGCCGGAACTGGAGAAGACCGGGGGTAACATCATAAATATCTCCTCAGTGTTTGGCCTTGTCGGCTATCCCAAGGCCATCGCCTACTGCGCATCCAAGGGGGCAGTGGTGAACCTGACAAGGAGCATGGCGCTTGACCTGGCAGAGAGACACATCAGGGTAAACTGCATCTGCCCCGGGGTGGTGGACACACCTATGGCCAGGGAGTCGATAGAGAAGCTGGGGGATTTCGATACGGCGCTAAAAGAGATCGTGGAAGAGCACCCGATCGGCAGGATAGGGCGGCCGGAGGACATCGCCTATGCGTGTCTATACCTCGCCTCTGATGAGGCAAGCTGGGTGACGGGGGCCATCCTGCCCGTGGACGGCGGTTTCTCGGCAAAATAAGGGGAACATTTTCTGGTGTTTACAGGGATTATAGAGAATATGGGTGTTACAAAGGGGCTGGCGCGTGCGGGCCGGGGGGGGAGGCTGCAGATAGAGCTGCCCCAGTTCGCCAGGGAGTTAAAAAACGGCGACAGCCTGTCCGTCGAGGGTGTTTGTCTTACAGTGGTAGATATTAAGGGTGACGTCGCGGGTTTTGACGTGTCCCATGAGACCCTGAAGCGATCTACACTGGGCGAGTTGAGACCCGGAGATAAGGTAAATCTGGAGATGGCGCTTGCGGTAGGCGACCGGCTGGGAGGACACTTCGTGCAGGGCCACGTAGACGGCACAGGCACCATAGATAAGATAGAGTCCCACCCCGGTGAGTGCACCATGTGGTTCTCTGTCGACACCAAACTCGCGCAAAACATGATAGAAAAGGGCTCTGTCGCGGTTGACGGTATCAGCCTTACCGTGGTGGATTTAACCTCAAGAAGATTTTCAGTGGCCTTGATACCATACACCCTGGAGGTAACTACACTGGGTCTCAAAAAGGCCGGCGACCGCGTGAACATAGAGGCAGACATGCTGGGTAAGTGGATAAAGAAACTCCAGTCCCCCTGGGAAACCCCGCAGGGTGAAGCCCAGGGCGAGGGCCTTACCATAGAAACACTCAAGGCCAAGGGGTTTGAATAATTACTAACGGGGCGAGCAGTATAAAACTTGGGTAATATGGATAAAAAACATGGTCAAATAATTGGCATCACGATGGGAGACCCCTGTGGTATAGTCCCGGAGGTGGCGCTTAAGGCCCTGGCATCTCTTGCAAAGTCCTCTGAGCCGATTGATATCACATTGATAGGCTCAAAGGAGGTGTTTGGGGAGTCCGCCAGGGTGATTGGGATGCCATTGGGAGGGCTGGAGGGCCGCGATGCAGGTGTCCGGATACTGGATACCTGCAAGCTTGATGTAAGCGTGATGCGCAAAAGGACACCCAACCCGGAGGCGGGAAGGGCGTCTGTGGAATGTATCTTGAGGGGCATAGAGATGGCGCTCTCCGGAGAGATAGATGCGCTCGTAACGGCGCCCATAAGCAAGGAGGCCGTGCGTATGGCAGGGCATCCGTACCCGGGACATACCGAGATGCTAAAGGAGCGTACCGGCTCTAAGAAGGCCGTTATGATGATGGTTGGCAAGAACCTCAGGGTGTCTTTCGTAACCATTCATGTCCCGCTAAGACAGGCCGTCGAGAGGATGAACACAGAAGACATCTTCTCTACGATTACAATTACGGCAGGCGGTCTGGAAAGATTTTTTGCAATACCCAGGCCACAACAGAGGATTGGTGTATGCGCCCTCAACCCCCATTCGGGTGAGGGGGGGTTGATGGGTACGGAGGAGACTGAGCTAATACTGCCGGCCATTGAACTGGCTAAGAGGGAGGGGATCAGGTGCAGCGGTCCGGTTGCCTCAGACGTAATCTTCCACAGGGCCGCCGAAGGCAAACTTGACGCCGTCGTCTGCCTGTATCACGACCAGGGTGCCATCCCGATAAAACTCCTCGCCTTCGACAGCGGCGTGAACCTGACCCTCGGCCTCCCCATAATACGCACCTCCCCCACCCACGGCACTGCCTTTGACATCGCCGGAAGGGGCGTTGCCAGTCCCGGCTCCATGCTTGAGGCCATCAGGCTGGCAAACAGACTTACAAGGGCCTCGACGGCCTCAAAACGAGGTGAGAAAACCCTGACCGCATCCCTCTAAAGAAAACCTCCACTCTCACCCAAAAGGAGACCTATGAAAAAGTTGCTCACATACGGCTTGTCATTCTGAGCGAAGCGAAGTCACGCCGTAGGCGGATTCGCCTCCGGCGAAAATCTAATGTGTAGCGTGGCAGCTTGCTGCCACGATTACGTGCGAGCAAGCTCGCACGCTACATCAGAATGACAATTGTGCGAAATTCTTCACAGGTCCCAAAGGACTCACTGTTCATGACTTACGTCCATAATACTACAAGTACTGTACCTACTACGGTCTCCAGCTTGAAGGCCGCACTCCGGGAGCGTGGAATTTCTCCCAAAAAGAGGCTAGGGCAGAACTTTCTCATAGACCAGAACATCCTCCGGCTGATCGTAGAAACGGCCGATATCTGCGAATGCGACATAGTATTAGAAATAGGCACAGGGGCCGGTTCTCTCACAGAACTCCTTAGGGAGAGGGCCCATAAGGTCTTAAGTGTGGAGATAGACCGGGGGTTTTTCAATCTATCACGAGAAGCGCTGGCCCCGTAT
>JAUXLO010000008.1 GCA_030623665.1 Planctomycetota bacterium | reverse complement strand
CGTTTGCCCCTGGTTTCACCCTGGGTGGCAAAATAGGCCACCGTTATCGGCACCAGGGGGAACACACACGGTGAACCCACATTGGCCAGCATCCCCCACCAGAAGGCGAAGACTATGGCCAGTGCAAGGCCGTATTTCTGCATTATATTGGTGAACTTCTCCTGCTGCTTCGGCTGTGCAGGAGGGGTTACACCCGCCTCTTGCGCTGCCACCACAGACCCGTTGTACATATACGTGCCGGGGCCGGGCAGCTCATTCACACCGAAGGATAGTACGCTTAGGATAAAAACGAAGGCTATTATTAGCCTCACAGTCATGCTCCTTGTTATAGGCTTTTCGCAACTCACACTTACTATATTATTTCACAAAAAGGCCCCAATATTCCACTATTCCCGGACTCCCTAAGGGACACAGTATAACCAACCCCTGCCCCAATATTCTACCATTTATAATCAAAAATCCTGCCCCCCAAAGAAACGTCAGAAACCGTTACCCCGTTTATATACCCTGGAAATCGCAACCCCTTATTAATTGAAAGGTCGGATAAGAACTGTTAAAATTGAGCCGCTGTTGTTAAAAAGGCCTATCAAGGCCCTAAGAACACTCACATCGTAACGACCATATCGTAAGAAACACATGGATCAACCGGCCATAAGCATCTTTATCGCTGTCTTTACCATAGCCCTGATTCACTCCGTCCTTCCCCACCACTGGATACCGTTTGCCCTGGTGGGTAAGAGCCAGGGGTGGTCGTTGGCCAGGACCCTGGGCATAACCGCCGTAAGCAGCCTGGGCCACTCACTCGTGACCACCGCCGTGGGCGTGGTGGTGGCATTTCTGGGCTTCCAGATAGCCCGGTATGCGGAAGCCACGGACGTAATAACCGGCGGCATACTGATGGCCATGGGCCTCGTATATATAACCATGGACAAAAGACATACGCACAATCACGGCCCCCTCGACCCTGCCCTCTCCGACAGGGCCGCCGCCATGTCACTGTTTACGATGGTAACGCTGTCACCATGTGTAGAACTTTTGCCGATGTTCCTGGTTGTAAGCAACCTTAGCTGGTCATCCCTTGCCCTAATGGGCATGACCCTAACCACGGCCAATGCCCTGGGCATGCTCTTCTTAACCGGTCTTGCATACAAGGGGGTACAAAGGTTAAGATTAGAGAGACTGGAACACCATGAGAGGAAGGTGGTCGGCTCCGTGCTTTTAATCATCGGCATAGGGCTGATACTATACCACTACGCACACTAGAACAAGATGGACAAGAAAGAGTTTAGAAACATACCATCGGTGAGTGCGCTGCTTGAGATGCCGGAGGTGTCTGAGCTTTGCGCCAGCTACTCCCGGCCCCTGGTAGTCTCCACCATCAGAGAGGTGCTGGATGGACTGAGAGAATCTATCGCCGGTTCCGAGAATACGGACACAGATCTCTCGCCTCCCGCCATCCTCCCCCTGGTAAAGGGTAGGCTGCTTGAGAGAGGAAAGCTGCCCATAAAGCGCGTCATCAACGCATCCGGCGTGCTGGTGCACACCGGCCTTGGGCGCACCCCGCTGGCCGCCGAGGCCATAAAAGGCATAAAAGAGGTGGCGGAGGGTTACTGCTCACTCGAGGTGGACCTGTCGACCGGGAAGAGATCTTCCAGGGGAGAGCACATCGAGGCCCTCGCCGTGGCCCTCACCGGTGCGGAAGCCGCAATGGTGGTAAACAACAACGCCGCCGCCGTGCTCCTCGCCCTCGACACACTCGCCAGGGACAAGGAGGTCATCATATCACGCTCCCAACTGGTAGAGATTGGAGGTTCCTTCCGGATGCCGGAGGTGATGGCCAAGAGTGGCGCAATAATGGTAGAGGTCGGCACCACAAACAGGACCTATATATCCGACTACAGAAGGGCAATAACCCCTGGCACCGCCCTCCTCCTCGACGTCCACTCGAGCAACTTCCGCATTGTGGGCTTCACCGCCTCAGTGAAGATGGAGGAACTTGCGCGACTGGCCAGGGAATTTGAGATACCGGTGATGCACGACCTGGGCAGCGGGGCATTGCTGAATCTGGAGACGTATGGACTCCCGCATGAGCCGACGGTAGAGGAGAGTATAAGGGCCGGCGCAGACATAGTCACCTTCAGCACCGACAAGCTGCTGGGCGGCCCTCAGGGCGGCCTCATAGTGGGGAAGAAGAGATTCGTTGGTCTCATGAAAGCTAACCCGCTCGCAAGGGCCCTGAGGGTCGACAAACTGACAGTCGCTGCCCTGGAGGCCACTCTGAGACTCTACACAGACAGCTCTGCAAGTACACAACACCTGCCCATACTCAGGATGCTTACCAGGCCGCTTAAGGATATCGAAGAGGAATCCCTGCAGTTCATCAAGGAACTCTCCAAGAGGAGCGGTGGCAGCATTGCCGCCACCCTGGAGGACGGGGCCTCGGCCGTGGGCGGCGGCTCACTGCCAGGGGAGGAAATCCCCACAAAACTTATCTCCATAAGCACGGAGAAACCCAGCGCGCAGGAGCTCTCCGACAGGCTCAGACAAAATGACCCGCCCGTCTTCGGGCGGATAGAAAGCGACAGGCTGCTCCTGGACCTCCGCACCGTAAGTAATAAGGAAGACGTGGCAGAAATCCTCAATGCCATCCTGAAAATCTTTACTGGAGTTGCAAGGTGAAGAAAGTAGTTCTTGGCACGGCAGGCCATATCGACCACGGAAAGACCGCCCTCATTATCGCCCTCACCGGGATCGATACCGACCGCCTGCCGGAGGAAAAGGCCCGCGGCATAACCATAGACCTGGGTTTCGCCCACATGGACATAGACAAAGACCTAAGGGTCGGTATCATAGACGTACCCGGCCACGAACGCTTTGTAAAGAACATGCTGGCAGGGGCAACCGGGATTGACCTTGCCATGCTGGTTATCGCCGCAGACGACGGTGTGATGCCACAAACGGTTGAGCACCTTGAGATACTCGAACTCCTGGGTGTAAAACACGGGATAATCGTCATAACAAAAAAGGACCTGGTGAGCAAGGACTGGCTGGAACTGGTCAAAGAAGATGTAAAGAAACTGGCAAATAGGACCTTTCTCCGGGATGCACCGATGGAGGTCGTATCATCCGTCACGGGTGAAGGAATACCCGAACTCAGGGAAACCCTCAAAGAGCTTATTCTAGGCCTCCATGAGGAACTGGTCCAGGGCATCTTTCGTCTCCCCATTGACAGGGCCTTCACTATCCAGGGTTTTGGCTGCGTGGTAACGGGTACGGTCTCGAACGGAGAGGTAAGAGTGGGCGATGAAGTGGAAATACTGCCATCAAAGGAGTCTGCAAGGGTAAGGGGCATCGAGGTCCACGGAGAGAAGACCGATTTTGCACACCGGGGACAACGTGCCGCACTCAATCTCTCAGGAGTCAAGACGTCTGAGGTCCACAGGGGATACCAGCTTTCAGTTCCCGGCTATCTTGAGCCTGTGCAGATGGTGGACTGTAACTTCCACTACCTTTCTACCGCCCGCAGGCCGCTTGCGAATGGAGAAAGAATCAGATTTCACATCGCCACCAGCGAGGTGATGGGCAGGACCGTCTTGCTGGACAAAGAGGTCCTAAAACCCGGCGAGAATGCCTTTGTGCAATACAGGTTGGAGGGCCCCATTGCGGCTGAGAGGGGGGAGCACTATGTGATACGCTCTTATTCCCCCTGCCGCACCATCGGGGGTGGAGAGGTCCTGAGGGGTGCAGACACCAAAAGACTCCGGCGCTTCAGGGAAGAGGTGCTGGCGCCGCTGAGACTGTTCCTTAAGGGAACGGATCAGGAAATCATAGAACAGGCCTTTCTGGAACCGACCCGCTATCTTCTCTCTAACGAGGAGATATCAAGACACCTCAACATATGTCCCTCAAGGGTAAAAGAGGTTGTTAGCGGACTTACAAAAAAGGGCATCCTCGTGAACATAAAAGAGAACTCAAGGGTCTTTAGTGTTCATCAGCAAAGACTGTCGGATGCCAGGACTGAAATCCTTAAACGCTTAGAGGAATTCCACAAGGCCAACCCCATGAAAAGGGGCATTGAAGATGCCCCACTGCGGACAAAACTCCCAAAAGCCATGCCCGTGCAATTAATATTGCGGGTCCTGGCGGATTTACAACAGGAGGATATCATCGTTACCTCGGGACAGAAAATCGCCATGGCAGGCCATCAGGTAAAGCTGTCCGAATCGGACAAAAAGACCATAAAGTCAATAGAAGATACCTTTTTGAAAGACAGGTTTACCCCGCCACCCCTGGAAAAGGTGCTGCCCAAGGACCCTTCCGAGAAGGACAGGTTCTGGTCGGTTCTTAATCTTATGGCGGAAGAAGGCACACTGATTGAGGTGAGACCTGCGCTTTACTTCCACGCCAGGGCAATCGAGGAACTAAAGGATAGGCTGAAAAGTTCTATCCAAGAAAAAGGGTCCATAACGGTGGGAGACTTTAAAGACCTTGTAGGAGCCTCTCGTAAATACGTGATGCCACTCCTGGAGTACTTCGACAAGATACATATTACAAAGAGGGTAGGCGACAAAAGGGTGCTCTATAGCCCCTAAAAGTGATACTCTTCATTATCCCTGTCGAAGTCGATCTCCGGCAGATCGACGTTTAACTTAATATCAGAAAAGCTGAGTACCTCCGCAACTTCATCTTCCCAGAGCCAAAACGTTACCTTAACGGGGAGAAAGGTCTCGGCATCAAAGTATTGTATGGAACTGCGGCAGTAGTACCCGTTTTCTTCACCCTCCGGAGTGACCACCATCACCATCTTGTAAGCAGGCCTGCCGTCAATCTCGGACAGGGTAGATTGGGCCGCATCAATAAAGCCTTCTTTTTTTGCGACCTCAAACTGTTCGTAGGACCTCTTAATAATCCCCCCGAAGCCCACCTCTCTTATAGAGTGTTTGGTAAACTTTCTCAGCCAAAAGCCGTCCGGGTCCATCTCCATAGTCCCAAAGACCTTGAGAAAGCCTCCACCTTTGCGGATTATCATCTTGTCGTCATACTTCCCCTCTACATATAGCAACTGTGTGCCCTCATTCTTGCCTGAGAGCCATTTTAGATATACCTTAAACGGCTTCTGGAACTTTATTATTGTGCGCTCGTCCACTTTCTTGTCCCCGTCCTTATATTCCTCCTTGTGTATAATAGCTGTATAGTCCTTAAGCTCAGCGTAACTTGCCTTGGCCTTGTCTAATATCTCCTGGACCTCTTCAAATTCCAAGGGCTGTTCGTTCTCACCGGTCTCCGCACCAGCCACACCAGTGCACGGATAGAATCCCTCTACCGCAAAGAACAGTACTATTATTATGAACACCGTCTTAACCACCCCAAATAAATTACTACAGCACATAAGACCCGGAAGCTCCTTTAGAGGAATGCCTATTCGCCCGTGCTTTCGACCTCAGGGGTTACGGCCCCCTCCGTTTCCTTGGGCGGTGCCTTTTCCGCCTTAGGCTTCTTCTTCAGCCGGACAGTCTTGACCTTGGGCAAACCAAATACGGACTTTTCTTCGCTCCACTTACCTTCCGTCTCCAGCAACTTAATACGCTCAGCCCTTCTCAGCACGCTGCGAGACCCGGCCAATCTTCCTTTTACTATCAGACTTTTATCTATACCCACGTCCCTCTCTCTTCTACTTAATACGGACCGGATAGCTGCTTATAAACTGCTTCCTGTTCTCGTACTCAAAGTCCCTGACCTGCTTTTGCAGTTCCAACAACTCAGGATTCCTTTTTGAACTAAACTCACCAAGGCATACCACCAACTTATTGCCCAATCTTGCCACAAAGGCATCGTGCCCCGTGGCATTTTGCAAGAAGTCTGCCACGCCGGCTGCCTTTTCCAGGTTCTTCTGTACGTCGGTATACGATATTATCCTGAGGGTCCAGGTGTCCGTACTCTCAGGGGGCGGTGCAACCACTACCCTGGCAGGTGAAGGGAGTGGCGCAGCCATCTCTTTGAGTGGCTTCTCCGGAGTTGAAACGGCCACCTCGGCCGTCCCAGCCGACCTTTTTTCTATCTTGGGAACCTCAGGACCCGCAGTGGCAGATGCCTTCGCCGCTACCTCTTCTCCTGGGGCCTTACCCTTGCCTACACTGTGGCCCAAAAAAAACATACCAACCGCCAGACCAATACCACATACACCTGCTATGATGATTATGGGCACTAATGCCCTGCGCCCCCCACCGGGACCTTCTCCACCTTCATGAAGCCTATCAGCTATATCTGAAATAACTATAAGCTCCTCACCGCCATAAGTAGGAAAGTCTACAGGTATCTTTTCCTCACCGGCCTTGTCGCCGACAGGTATATCGCCTTTCTGTTGTTGCGAACCATATACCTCAAAGAAGGCCTTACCCGCCTTGCCCTTAGCCATATACATACTCCTTTTGGTCTAATATAACCGCTTGGTACCCCTCAACTTATGTGAACCACATTCATTATCCCCAGGGCCACGCTTAGCCTTGATTTATAGCAAAATACGCTTCAAAGTCAAGCGTTTATTGACAGTGGCACGAAAAATGATATACTTTTATTAGTCGTCAATATCCTACGAAAAATGCCCACCTATATCTTTAATGCCATGGTCAAGGAAAAGCATATCCGGGGAAAAATAGAAGAGTTACGTCGTCAGATACGTTACCACGACCGCAAATACTACACAGACGCCCAGCCTGAGATAACAGACTACGAATACGACCAGTTTGTAAGAAAACTCCAGCGGCTTGAGAAGGCCCATCCACAACTCATCACCCCGGACTCTCCCACCCAAAGGGTAGGTGGAGAACCCCTGACAGAATTCACCACAATCGAACACCGGGTGCCAATGCTCAGCATAGACAACGTATATTCCAGCGAAGAACTTAAGGCGTTTACGGCGCGCCTCGGCCGGCTCCTGGGCGGGGAGGATAAGGCAAACTACGTTGCGGAACTGAAGATTGACGGCGTAGCCGTGACCCTTATGTACGAAATGGGCGTCTTTGTATGGGGCGCTACCAGAGGAGACGGCTACAGAGGAGACGCTGTCACTGCAAACCTCAAGACAATAAGGAATATACCTCTGAGACTGGAGCCGTCCGATAAGCGCATTCCTTCATTGGAGGTGCGGGGCGAGGTGTATCTTGAGGATAAGGACTTTCAGGCCTTAAATACAGAAAGAGAAGAGAACGGAGAGCCCCAGTTCGCAAATCCACGCAACGCCACAGCAGGGTCCCTAAAACTCCTTGACCCGAGACTCACCGCAAAGAGACGCCTCAAATTCACGGCCCACTCCATCGGATTTTACAAAGGCATTAAAATCAACAGCCAGACGGACTGCCTGAACGCCTTTAAAAAACTCGGTCTGCCCGTAAGCCCGCACAACAGGTTCTGCAAAGACCTTGAAGAGGTCAACCTGTACTGCAAGGAGTGGAAGACCGGGAGAACAGAGCTGCCCTACGAGGCAGACGGGATAGTCATAAAGGTAAACTCCTTTGACCAATGGAAGAGGTTGGGGGCAACCAGTAAGGCACCACGGTGGGTGGTAGCGTACAAGTATCCCCCGGAGCAGGCCATAACACAGATAAAAAAAGTGGCCCTCCAGGTAGGAAAGACAGGGACAATCACGCCTGTAGCCCACCTGAAACCCGTCCACCTGGCAGGCACGACCGTGAGCCGGGCCACTCTCCACAACTTCGAGGAAATGGAGAGGAAGGATATACGCATAAACGACTACGTGGCCGTGCAGAAGGCCGGAGAGATTATCCCGCAGGTGGTAAAGGTAATAAAAGAGAGGCGCACAGGCAGGGAACACGTCTTTAAGCCACCAAAAACCTGTCCTGAATGCGGCAGAGAGGTAAGCAGGAACAAGGATAAGGTGTATCTGCGGTGCCATAACCCGCTCTGCCCCGCACAGGCCAAGAGGCGTATACAATATTTTGCAAGCCGAAACGCAATGGACATCGAGGGACTCGGGCCCGCAATAATTGACCAACTGGTAGACAAAAAGCTCTTAAAAGATTATGCGGATATATACTACCTCAGGCTCGACGACCTCACCGGACTCGAGAGGATGGCCGAAAAGTCCTCTCAAAACCTGATAAACGCAATAAAGATGAGCAAGAGCAGAGACCTCGACAGGCTCATATGCGCCCTGGGAATACAGCACGTAGGCGCACACTCCGCAGAGGTGCTGGCGAAACACTTTGATTCCATAAACGAACTGGCTCAGGCAAAACCCGCCGCGCTGGAAGAAATCCAGGAGGTGGGTCCGATTATGGCCGGGAGCATCACCAGATTCTTCTCCGACCCCCGCACCAAGTCTATAATAAAAAAGCTCAGAGATGCATCTGTGAACACAAAGAGACTAAGAGGGAAAAAGCGCCTGGAGGAGTCGAAAATTGCGGGCATGACCATCGTCGTCACGGGTACTCTGGAAAAATACTCTCGCAGTGAGGTAGAAGATTTGATAAAAGGTATGGGAGGCAAGACCTCCTCTAGTGTAAGTAAGAAGACGGATTTCGTGTTAGCAGGGGAGTCGCCCGGTACCAAGCTCGATAATGCCAGGAAACTGGGCGTCAAGATCCTGAGCGAGACAGAGTTCAAGAAGCTCATATCGCCTTCCTGAGAGGCTTGTCCGCAAAGCACCAAAAAACCCCCGCCGGTGAGGTTTAATTATGGAACAAATGATAAAGCGTGCACTGAAGGCGGCAAAGGCCGATTACCTGGAGATCCGCGTCCGGGAGGGAGACGCCACCGGTATAAACTATGTCGGCAAGGAGCTGGAAACCATATCGGAGGGCGACAGCAGAGGCGGTTCGGTACGGGCCCTGGTAAACGGCGGATGGGGCTTTGCCGCATTCAACGACGTTGAGAATCTAGCCGACTACGCCCGGGCAGCGGTGGAACAAGCCACGCTCTCGGGCGGCGGAGACGCCTCCCTGGCCCCTGTACCTCCAACCATAGACCACGTAGAACCCCAGGTAAAGTCAGACCCAAGAGGCATCAAGCTCAAGGACAAGCATGACCTCTGCAAAAAATACAATGACATCATCCTCTCAAACAAACATGTCCAGACCTCCAACGTCCGCTACGTAGACTCCCACGGCACGACCTACTTTGCCAATTCAGAAGGCAGCTTCATAGTCCAGGAGACTATCTTCTGCGGGATAATGGTGCTGGCCATGGCCAAAGACGGGATGAACGTCCAGCGTGCGTGGGAGTCGGTAGGCGACCTCAGGGGATACGATAACGTCCTGGGCCTGGAGGAGAAGTGCGAAGAGATAACCCGTAAGGCGGTTGAGCAGTTAGCCGCAAAACCGGTAGAGGGAGGGATTTATACCGTCATAGCAGACCCCAGGCTCAGCGGGGTCTTTGCGCATGAGGCGTTCGGCCACCTGAGCGAGGGGGATTTCATATATGAAAACGAGAGGCTCAGGGAGATAATGCAGATCGGCAAGCGCTTTGGCTGTGACGAGCTCTCCATAGTGGACGACGGCTCGCTGGCCGGAGAGGCGGGCTACAACAAATATGACAGCGAAGGCACTCCGACCCATAAGACCTATCTCATAAAGGACGGTATACTCACCAGCCGCCTCCACTCAAGAGAGACGGCCGTCAAGATGCACGAAAAACCCACCGGAAACGCAAGGGCCATTAACTATTCCTGCGAGCCCATCGTCAGGATGACCAACACGTACATAGAGCCACGAGACCGGACGTTTGAAAAAATGCTCGAGGAGACGCCGGACGGCATATACTGCATAGGCTCGGTTGGCGGGATGACCAACACCGAGATGTTCACCTTCAGCGCGGCCGAGGCCTTCCGCATCAGGGACGGCAAGCTCGCAGAAAGGCTGCGCGACGTCGTGCTCACGGGAAACGTCTTCCAAACCCTCATGGACATAGACGCCATCGGCAACGACATGGCCCTGTTCGGCGGGCTGGGCGGCTGCGGCAAGGGCGGACAGTCGCCGCTCCGGGTCTCCGACGGCGGTCCGCACATAAGGATTAAAAACGTCGTGATAGGCGGGACATCCTGATGAAGATAGAAGAAAACGTACTGGAGCTGGCCAAAAAGAAGGCAGACTCCGCAGAGGTTATATACGAAGAGGGCGAATCAAAATCCGTCAGCTTCGAGAATAATAAACTGAAGTACATCCACAGCAGTTCCGTAAGGGGTATCGGGCTGCGCATAATAAAAAACGGTAGGATAGGCTTCTCCACCACCACAGACCTGAGGGACCCGGAGAGACTGGTGGCGGCGGCCATGCGCTCCGCGCAGTTCGGCCAGGAGGTCAGATTTGAGTTCCCGTCCCCGGACGGCCTTTCCGCAGTAAAAATCTTCGATAAATCAGTGGCAGACTACCCCTCCCAAAACGCAATCACCGGGGGAAAAGAGGCCATAGAGAAATCCCTGGCCGTGTGCCCCGACTACCTCTGCGGGGTGGACACAGGCAGCACCGTATGGATGAGGAGACTCTTGAACTCCAACGGGCTGGACGTCTCCAAGCCCTCAACCTCTTTCGGCACGGGATACAACGTCATGCTGACAAAGGACAAGGGGCTTATATCCATATCCGAGGGCGAGAGCTCAAGGAGGGTCACAACCGGCCTCATGGACAAGGTACAGAAATCTCTGGAGAAGATGCGCCTCTCTGACAAGGAGGTCCGGGTCAGGTCCGGGTCTCACCCCGTCATCTTCGCCGCTAAAACAATGAACCTGCTCCTGGCCCCGTTTGAGATGGGCTGTAACGGCAAGCTGGTACAGAAAGGCGTCTCGCCGCTGGCAGGCAAGCTGGGAGAAAAGGTCATGGACGAAAGGGTCACAATCTACGATGACGCCACCATAGACTTCGCCGTTGGCAGCTATCCCCTGGACGGAGAGGGCACCCCGTCCAGCCGCATGCCGTTGTTCGAGAAGGGAGTGCTGAAGAATTACCTATTTGATCTGCAGACGGCCGGCATGATGTCCGCAAAAACAACGGGCAACGGCAACAGGGGCTTCGGGTCCCAACCTTCACCGGGTTGCACGAACGTAATCGTCCAGCCGGGCGACATGAAACTGAAAGACATGATTAAGGACATCCGCTACGGTGTGCTGGTGGACCAGGTGCTGGGCGGCGGCCAGTCGAACGTGCTGGCCGGTGAATTCTCCGTGAACATCGACCTCGGCTTCCTCATAGAAAACGGCGAGCTCGTGGGCAGGGTAAAGGACTGCATGATAGCCGGTAACGTCTTCGACGCATTTAATAACATAGCCGCCATCGGTTCCGAAGCCGAGTGGCACGGCGCAGACCACCTCCCCCCGTTCTACTTCAAGGGCCTCAACGTAGTCGGTCAAGAGGGCTGATTCTTCCACATTGTAGTTGCCCCATTTATGGGGCTTTTTTTAAACCGCCTGATCAATCAGGCACCTACAGTTAAAAACATCACCGCCGCTTCAGCTCATCTATGACCACGGCGATGAGGATGACAATGCCCTTTATCACCCACTGGTAAAACGTGGATATGCCCTTGAGTAAAAGACCGTTCTCAAGCACGCCCATAAACAGGGCGCCGTAAATCGTCCCTATCACCGACCCCCGGCCGCCAAATAAACTGGTCCCGCCGAGCACCACGGCCGCAATGGACACCAGTTCGTACATATACCCCAGCTTGGGGTCGCCGGAGCCGAGCCTGGACGCCAGGATAAGCCCGCATAGCCCCGCACACATACCGCTTATCACGTAGACCCAGAATTTCGTCATCCCCACGTTAATACCCGAGAGCCGGGCGGCCTCCTCGTTGCCCCCGACGGCGTAGACGTATCTGCCAAAAACCGTGTAGCGCGTAATCACATAGAGCCCCGCGGCTATCGCAGCCATTATAAATACAGGTAAAGGTATGGTCCCTAAGGTGCCCGTGCCTATCAGTTTAAACTCGGCGGGCAGGTGGCCGATGGGCCGCGCACCGCAGTAGATATTGGCAATACCCCGCGCCATGGTCATCATGGCGAGGGTGGCGATAAAGGGGGGTATCTTGAAGACCGTTACCATCGCCCCGTTAAACGCACCGGCCGTCCCGCCGACGCCCACAGCCACCAGACTAGCCACGGGTATCATCCCGTACGAGAAGCCGTCCATATGTTTTGCAACGTCCGCACAGATGACGGCGCTCAGGGCGAGGACGGAACCCACGGAAAGGTCGATACCAGCCGTGAGGATCACCAGGGTCTGGCCTATGGCAAGTATGATATAGACGGAGTTCTGGTTGAGGATGTTGGTAAGGTTCTCAAGGGTGGGGAAGCCCCTGGCGTCCAGCGCATAGTATGTAGCCATAACCGCCAGGGCGATAAGTATGGCATAGTCCAGCGCAATGGTCTTTACCTTGGAGAATCTTTTTGCCTTCATTCCCGCTAGTCTGTCCGCTCCCTACTGTTTGCCCCCCGAAGATAAACCAGACAGACCGGCGGGAACGGGTGTGTCATTATCCGGGGGAGTACCGCCGCCGCCTGTCCGGTTAGAACCTCCCATCGCCAGGAACAACATCTTATCCGCCGTGGCCTCTGCCCTGGCCAGCTCATCCACCACCCTCCCTGCATGCATGACCACTATGCGGTCGCTGAGTTCAAGGATCTCCTCAAACTCCGATGAGATTACCACTATGGCGGCACCCTCCTTGACGAGGTTGTTAATTAGTTGATAAATCTCCACCTTCGCCCCCACGTCTATACCCCTGGTAGGCTCATCAAAGATGAAGACCTTTTCGCCCCTGAGCAGCCACTTCGCCAGGACCACCTTCTGCTGGTTGCCGCCGCTGAGGTTTTTTACCAACTGCTTTTCGCTTGGGGTCTTTACCGTCAGGTTCGTAATCATCTCCCCAACGGCCTCGAGCTCCCTCTTCCTGTTTATAAAGCCTCCCCTGGAAAATCTAAGCAGGCTCGGCAGACTTATATTATCCCTCACCGGCAGGCCCAGTATAAGCCCTAAGTTCTTCCTGTCCTCCGGCACGAGCACCACACCGGCCCTTATGGCCTCTGCCGGAGAGCGGAAACGCCTGGGTTCACCATGTACCAGGACCCTTCCGCCGTCTATACGGTCAAGCCCCACAATCGCCCTGGCAAGCTCCGTCTTCCCGGCCCCCACAAGGCCGGCAATCCCCAAAATCTCGCCCCCACGCACCGAGAAGTGTATGTCGTCCAGAACACCCCTCCTAGTAAGCCCATCGACCCTGAGAGACTCCGCCCTGGGAACGGCCTCCCGGACGGAGTGATATTTCTTGAGTTTCTTGCCCAGTATCATCTCCACCAGTTCGCCCCGGCTGATCTCGTCCAATCTCCTGGTAGCTACCAGCCTACCGTCCCTGAGTACAGTCACCCGGTCCGCAATCTGAAAGATCTCTTCCATCCTGTGGGATATGAATATGATGCCCCTGCCCTCTTCCTTCAGGCGGCGGACGATGGAAAAGAGGCGTTCGGTCTCCTGAAGGCTCAGGGTTGCGGTAGGCTCGTCCATGGCTATTATCTTGGCCTTTACGGCCAGCGCCTTCGCTATCTCCACCAGCTGCTGTTGTGCAACACCAAGGCTTGCCACCCTGGTCCTGGACTTAACAACGGCCCCGAGGGTGTCGAGCAGTGCGTCAACCTCCCTGTACATCCTCCTGTAATCCACAAAACCCATTTTAGAGCGCGGCTCCCTGCCCAGGAAGATGTTCTCGGCAACGCTCAACTCGGGTACGAGATTAAATTCCTGGTAGATGACGCTTATACCGAGATCGATGGCCTTGTGGGGAGATGTGATGTGCAGTATGTCGCCGGAAAGGGAGATCTGGCCCTTGTCCATCCTGGTAGCGCCGGAGAGTATCTTTATGAGGGTTGACTTCCCCGCGCCGTTTACCCCAACAAGTGCGTGGACCTCGCCCAGGGCCACCTCGAAGTCCACATCAACCAGGGCCCGCACGCCGGGGTACTGTTTATTTATCCCCTTGAGGAGGAGTTTATTTGCTTGTGGCATGGGCAGGGCCTGCTGCCTCTTCCAGGCTCTTTTTGTCCACTATACCCGTGTCTATGGGTATCTCTATAGGCACTTCCTGTCCGTTGAGATGTCTTACTATGGTCTGGATGGTCGTGCTGCCTATGACAATTGGATACTGTATCACGTCCGCCTTCAGGGCGCCGCCCTTCTTTATCGCCTGCTGAGCCTCCGGCGTGGCGTCGAAGCCAATTATGACAATATCATCCCGTCCGGCGGCCTCAAGCGCGGCCAGGGCGCCGAGGGCACAGTTATCATTTACCGCAAATATGCCCTTCACGTCAGGATGTGACAGCTGCATGTTCTGCATCACCACCATGGCCCTGTCCCTGTCGCCCTGGGCCGACGGCTGGTCAACTATCTTCATTCCCTTATGCTTCTTTATCGCATCCTTAAAGCCCCTGACCCTCTCCTGGACCGAGGCTACCTCAGGATGGTCTATTATGGCCACTTCGCCCTGACCCCCTAATTGCTCGGCCAGATACTCACCCGCCAGCATACCACCCTGGTAATTGTTCGAGGCGATATGGCAGACTACCTTACCTTCTTCCGAGCGTATATCGGCGGTAAAGACCGGTATGCCCCTCTTGTTGGCCCTCTCTATGGCGGCGCCAATACCCACAGAATCCACCGGGCAGACCACCAGCGCATCCGCCCTCTGTGTAATAAAGTTCTCTATCTGCGCAGTCTGGGCGTTAAGGTCTTTCTCTGCGGACTGGACTCTCAGCGTTATGCCGTTCTCTTCGGCCTCCTTCTTGAGCCCCTCCTCAAGCTGTTGATAGAACACGTCCCTCGTCAGGAGCGTAACGCCCACATAGTAGTCCTTCTTCTCGGCCCCGCTGAAGAGCAGGGCTACCGAGACCAGCGCCAGTACCAGTAAGGTCTTCTTCATCATCCCCTCCTTTCTCCAGTAACCTCAACAGCTTATCATTTTTTCCGGGAAGTGCAAGCTCGGCATTATGAATCATTCATCGGGTAAATGGCTGATGCCGTGCCCCGGACGTAACTCTTTCCCTGTATTCCACATAATGGACCGGATTCGTTTGACAGAAGGTGTTGTGGATGTTATATTTGCTGCGGGAACGGCCAAAATGTCTGTGAGCATACTACGAAGCACGCCCTTCAGGCTAATCTACCTCGTATACGCATGGATTATCGTTGCAGGTATCTGGCTTATAGGCTACTTCTTCGCCGTCCTTACCTCCGTAGGGAGCAGGCGTAGGGAATACATATATAACACCTTCTGCAGGCTGGGCGCACGGGTGACGGCAAGAGGACTGGGCATAAACGCAGTGGTGGAAGGGATGGAAAATATACCAAAGGGCGAGCCTGTTATATTCATAAGCAACCACCAGAGTTTCTTTGACATATACACCGCCTTT
>JAUXLO010000070.1 GCA_030623665.1 Planctomycetota bacterium | reverse complement strand
GAGGAGAAAAAAGCCAAATATACTTACTATTTTTGTACGGGTAATCATGGCCCTTGTTCAAGACCCCGGATACGACAAGAAGCCCTAGAGGAAAAGCTTGGCGAAGTAATCAAAAACATCGTAGTTCCCGATGATGTGGCAAGCTGGCTTGTTAGGGCACTGGAAGAGGGTAAGCGGGGGACAATTACTCACAACACAGCGACACTAAAGAAGATTAGGGCTGAGTATAAATCTTTGGGTACAAAGATAGACATACTCTTAGAGGACAGACTTCGGGGTAAAATACCAGAAGATCTGTGTTATCAAAAAATAAACGAGTTCAGAAATAAGCAGGCTAGCCTGAAAGAACAAATAGAACTATACGAGAAAGCCGAAGGTGAGAACGTCCCGGCAACAGCTACCCGTTTAATCGAACTCGCTAACAAGGCTTACCGCATATATTTACGGCAGGATGCCTATAAAAAGGGTACCCTTCTGAAAATTGTGCAATCGAACTCCACGTGGGATGGCGTAAGTGTTTGTCCTACTTATAGAAAGCCCTTTGACGTAATAGCGGAAAGTGTCAAAAGTGGAGATTGGCTCCCCAGGGAGGACTCGAACCTCCAACCAAGCGGTTAACAGCCGCCTACTCTACCAATTGAGCTACTGGGGATTTTTGGCGTATTCTATGCTGCGGAACTTTAATGGGGCATTATACCTGAAACAGACAGGATTTCAATCGCTGAAAGTGGGATGGATTATTGATACGGTTTCTTGGTGAAAATCTTTCGGCTCATACCGGTAATCTGACTCCAGTGTAGAGTTATATGGACTATTATAAGGACCACAAATGTAACAGCAGCCCATTTGTGGCAGGCAACCAGGGTGTGAGGGTTGATATTGAGAGGTGTATCGTGATCAACCGGGCTTCCTCCGCCCGTTGACCCCTCCCCGTGGTCATGCCTGTGGCCTTCCTGGCTGCCACTGGATGTATATATAGACCCGGCCACTGCCTTTTCCACATTTTCGTGTTCAAGTACCCATCCCTGTAAAATACCCGAAATAAGCAAGAATAAGAGCAGAAGGGCTTGGATGGCAATCAACAGATAAGTAAGCGTCGGCTTTTTCATCGGCTACTTGTCTTTAATAAAGCTCGCCTTTTTGGCCCAGATGCTGTCGGGGTATTTCTCGAAGAGCACTTGCCATTCTGCCGTCATGGCATCGGCCGAACCCGTGCGTTTATACTCGGAGACGCCCAGCCAGTACACCGCCTCGGGGGCACAATCACACTCCGCGTATTGGGCAATGACCGTCTTAAATCCGGCGCTGGCCGCAGGATAGTTTCCCTTGCTGAAGTTGGCCTTGGCGATGCCGAACGCAAGCTGTGCCATAAATTCCTTGGGGGGCAGGAAGCCTACCGACCTATGGTGGACGGTGCCGTCGGGCTCGGCCACAATTATGGTGGGTGTCCATTCGGCCTTGAACTTCTCAACCGCCTCGGCGTCTTCACCAACGTGCAGCTTTACGGGAACGAAGTTGCTGTTTATAAATTTCACTACATCTGCGTCTGTGTATGTCTCGGCATCCAGCCGTTGACAACCGCCTCAGTCCGGGTGGAAGAACTCCAGGAGCATGAGTTTCTTTTCATTCCCGGCCTTTTCCGGGGCCGCGGCAAGACCCTTTGCTCCCTTCAGCCACTGTATGGCCTCCTTCCCTTGTGCAATCGGCGCGAGGGGGAGGAGGATCACGCTTGTGAGAACGAGTAGTGTTGCAATATGTCTCATATCGACCCCCTTAACTTAAGAGTATGTTAAGACTTATCCACAAGTGTGGCCCTTATGCCCATGGCCCTCATGGCCGTGACTGTGTCCGTGTCCATGTCCCTCGTGGCTCTGGCCGTGACCATGGCCCGCATGTTCGTGCCCATGGCCGTGTCCATGTCCATGACCGCCGCTGTGCGAATGCATGGGTTTAATTACTTCCAGATAAACCTGTTCGGCGGATAGTTTCTCGTCGAGAAGGGGAAGATAGACGTCGTCTTCCTTCTGGAAGTGCGGTTCCATGAGGCCCCTGAGTTTACTGGCAGCAGTTTGTATCTTTGCGATGGTTCCGTCGGCTGCCTCCTTGTAGACGTTGTTTATCTCCGTCTCGAGCTCGGAGATGTACTGTTTTATGTGCTGGTGGTCCAGCTCCATAGTCTTTGTAAACAATGGGTTGTTCATCAATTCGCCGACCTTTTTATACAGGTATTTTTCTTCGCCTTCGGCGTGGGGGAGGACTTCCTCCTTGAGGAAGGTGATTAAATCATTGAGCCGTCCCCTTTCCTGGGCACCGAACTTTTTAAGACCTTCCACATACTGGAACAGGTCGTGAATTTGTTTATGCAACATCTTGTGATGATCTCTTATAGGATCTGTAGGTCTCGTCATTCGTTAAACTCCTCCAACGTCTCTGTAATTAAACGGTTAATCCTCAGAATCTACGGTACTGTCTGTCTCTTTGTCTACTGTCTCTTCCGCCGCGGTTTCAACGACCGGGCCGTTCAGGTAATCAAGGATCCTGGCAAGTTCCTTTTTCATGTCCTGCCTGGATACTATCATGTCCAGGAAGCCGTGTTCCAAAAGGAACTCCGACGACTGGAAATTTGGGGGAAGGCTCTTTTTGATGGTCTGCTGGATGACCCTGGGGCCTGCAAACCCTATCAGGGCACCCGGCTCGGCCATGATTATATCTCCCTGCGACGCATAGCTTGCCATAACACCTCCCATGGTAGGGTCGGTGAGGATTGATATGAATGTGCCGCCGGCTTCGTGGAGATGGGAGATGGCCGCATTGGTCTTTGCCATCTGCATTAGAGAGAACATCCCTTCCTGCATCCTTGCGCCCCCACCGGAGCCCGATACGATTATCAGGGGAAGTCCTGACTCGGCGGCCTTTTCTGCCGCTCTTGCAATCTTTTCCCCCACCACTGAGCCCATACTCCCCATGATGAAGTTAGAGTCTGTGGCGCCGAATACGACCTCTTCCCCCTCTATCCTGCCAAGACCCATGACGGCAGCATCCTTCAGGCCGGTCTTTTCCTGTTCCTTCACGACCCTTTCCCTGTAGCTGATGCGGTCTGTAAACTCTATTGGGTCTGCCGGGCACATATCTGCCCAGAGCTCCTCGAATGAGCCCTCATCAAGGGTTATTTGTATCCTCTTTCTGGCGGAGATGCGGAAGTGGTGGTTGCACTCAGGGCAGACGTCAAGCCTCTCCTCCATGGCCTTCTTGTATACGAGGCCCTTGCATGCCTCACAGCGTATCCACAGACCGTTAGTTATTACCCCTTTTTTCTTTAGCATCTAACCCCTTTCTACCACTAACTTAGAGGCTTCCTGGGCAAGGCGTCGCAGGTCCTTTACTGCCTGAGTAGGGTCGGGCGCCTTAAATATGGCAGATGCGGCCGCTATGACGTTTGCCCCCTCCCGTGCGGCCAGGGCCACGTTCTTTTCCGTTATCCCCCCGTCAATTTCTATATCAAGACCCTCTGGGGCGATATCCCTCAGGTGTCTTAATTTTGGCAGTACCTCAGGGATAAACTTTTGGCCTGCAAAACCAGGGTTTACAGACATTACCAACAGCATGTCTACCTCCCCCAGGAGTTCCTCCACCCTTGATGGGTGCGTAGGTGGATTAAGTGAGATGGCGGTCCGGAAGCCGGCCTCCCTGGCCAGGCGGATTACCTCTCTTGGGTCGTCCTTTGATTCTATGTGGAATTCGAAGAAATCTCCATCATTTGCCACCTCCCTGAAGGGGGTTATAAAACGGGAGGGATGTTCAACCATCAGGTGGAGTCCCATGGGTACGCTGGCGATACGCTTGAGTCCTGCTACTATGAACGGGCCCATGGTAAGGTTGGGCACAAAGTGGCCGTCCATGATGTCTACATGGATCAGGTCTACGCCGGCGTCCTGGGCCTTGGTTACGTCTTCTTCAAGCCGCAGTGGGTTAGCTGCCAGTATGGAGGCCGCTATTTTTATTTTCAAATGATGGAATACCCTTTCTTTAGAATTACCGGGGGGTTGTGGCCACTTGGGCCTTTTCTTTATATTCCTTTTTGCCGGTCAGGGCGGCGATGCCGGGGAGCTCGCTGCCCTCCAGAAGCTTCAGGAAGGCCCCGCCGCCGGTTGATATATAGGACACACTGTAGGTCTCTCCGGCCTTGTGCAGCGCCACATCCGTGTCACCTCCGCCGACGATGGTCAGCGCATGGGATTTGGCGACAGTCTCTACCATGGCATATGTGCCGCGGCTGAAGGCATCCATCTCAAATGCGCCCATGGGGCCGTTCCACAATATGGTCTTTGCGTTGTTGGTGGCCTCCATGAAGAGGGTGGTACTTGCCGGACCGATGTCGAGCCCGTACCAGTTGACGGGTATCTCCTGGAAGGTCACCACCTTCGTCTCTGCATCTGCGTCAAACCTTTCGGCGACCACAAAGTCTACCGGGAGATAAAATTTCTTGCCGGATGCCTCGGCCTTTTTGAGGATACTCCTTACCTCTTCTATCATATCGTCTTCCACCAGGGACTTGCCGATGTCGTGGCCCTGGGCCTTCAAGAAGGTAAAGGCCATGGCGCCGCCGATAATTATCTTATCGACCCGCTCAGCAAGATTTTTGACAATCTTTATCTTGTCCGATATCTTTGCACCTCCAAGCACTGCCACCACGGGGCGCAAGGGCTTGTTTATGGCCTTTTCCAGGTAGTCCAGTTCCTTCTTGATCAGGAAGCCGGCGCCGGAGATGGGTACGAACTTGTTTATGCCCACGATAGAGGCATGGCTCCTGTGGCAGCAGCCGAAGGCGTCCTGGATAAATACGTCGCAGAGAGAGGCCAGGGCCTTTGCAAACTCCGGGTCGTTATTTTTCTCTTCGATGTGGAACCTGAGATTCTCAAGCAGCACCACATCCTGGGGTTTCATTGCATCTATAATCTTTTTTACCTTCTCCCCTATGCAGTCCTCAACGAAGACTATGTCCTTGTCCAGCAGCCTGTTCAGCCGCTTGACCAGCGGGCGCAGGCTGAGGCCGGGTATGCGCTCTCCCCTGGGTCTGCCCAGGTGGGATGCGAGGATGACCTTTGCCCCTTCGTCCAGGAGATAGTTTATTGTGGGCAGGGTCGCACGTATGCGAGTGTCATCGGTGATGTTGCCGTCCTCGTCAAGGGGTACGTTGTAGTCCACACGCACCAGCACCTTCTTGTTTCTTACGTTCAGGTCCTTTATGAAGAGTTTATTCAGCATTATTTGTTTGTCTAGAGATTGGCGAAGATTTCCGTCAGCTCTACCATCCTCTGGGAGAATCCCCACTCGTTGTCGTACCACCCCATTACCTTCACGAGATTATCCCCTATGACGTAGGTAGAGAGGGAATCCAGGATGCAGGAATGAGGGTTCCCTATAATATCGGAGGAGACGATAGGCTCGTCACAGTACTCAAGGATGCCCTTAAGTTCCCCCTGGGAGGCCTTTTTCATGGACTGGTTTACCTCTTCCCTTGTAACCTTCTTCTTCAGTGTGGCTACTAGGTCCGTTATAGAGCCGTCTGCCACAGGCACCCTCATGGCTATGCCGTCCAGCTTACCCTTAAGCTCCGGTATCACCTCTCCTATGGCCTTTGCGGCCCCGGTGGTGGTGGGGATAATGTTCACCGCTGCGCCCCTGGCCCTGCGGAGGTCGCTGTGTATCATGTCTGAGACCTTCTGGTCGTTTGTGTATGCGTGGATAGTGGTCATGAGGCCCTTTTCGACCCCGAAATTCTCGTTGAGCACCTTTACCTTCGGCGCCAGGGAGTTGGTCGTGCATGAGGCGTTGGAGATGATTTTATCTTCGGGTTTAAGGGTGTTGTCGTTTACGCCGCGGACGATTACTGCGTCCAGTTTATCCTTTGGCGGGGCCGAGAGGATTACCTTCTTCGCCCCTGCCTGGAGGTGCTTCTCGCAGGCCTCCCTTTTGGTGAATATGCCGGTGGACTCTATTACCACGTCCACCTCCAGTTCCTTCCACGGCAGGCTTGCCGGGTCTCTTTCCTTTACAAGCCTGACGTCCCTTCCGTTGACGGTTAAGGCGTTTTCCTTTGCCTCTACGGTGCCCTGGAATCTACCGTGGACGGAGTCATATTTGAGGAGAAAGGCAAGGGCCTTGGAATCTGCCAGGTCATTTATGGCGACTACTTCTATGGAAGGCCTCTGGGCCATTGCCCTGAAGACTATTCTCCCGATCCTTCCAAACCCGTTTATGCCTACCTTCACCGCCATAGAAGCCCCTTCCTTTCGTCTCAGAGAGGTTAACAAAAAATACATTCTATGCGTGTTGGAGAGATTTGTCAAGAAAACAGGGGTAACGGGGATTTAAACGCCATTATGCAGACCGTAGCTGAGTGACACCTGGCCACTATAGGTCGTTAGTATATGTGGCTATAAAGGTTAACGAGATATAAGAAGCTTCTTTGAAAAATGTCTTTGGGCACTCTTGTCCAAGACAATGAGACGTCTGCAGAAGCCCAAACGTTGCTCTTATAGTTTCCCCCTTTGAAAAAGGGGAATTTTCAAATCCTCCCTTCTCCCCTTTGCTAAAGGGGGGTTTTCCCTGGCGAGGGGCAGGGCCCCGAAGCAATCTCGTTTTTGCATTAAGAGATTTCTCGCCCCACTCAGAATGACCCTGGCAGTGTTCCAGCAAGGATACCCAATTTTTCGAGGCAATGCAGCAAAAGGGCCCAAAAATGGGTCAAGAGCTTTCAGTAAAGACTACCTAAAATTGTTACTTCTGCCACCCAAAAGAGCCAAAATTCGGCTTGACAGTACTGAAATAAGGAGTATATGTACCGACGCAGACTGTCGGGGGTGCCTATCTAAGTTCCCCGACCTACTTAAAACAAATTATAAGGTAGCCCGTAACTAAAACGCGCCAAAGACCTACACAAACAGATGCAGCTTCCACGAAATTTCTCGAAACAAAAAACAGGAGGGTGTTCGATGAAAGGAAGACTTCTACACTCGTTGCTAAGCATTGTAATTGTTGCACTACTGAGTACTCCGCTCGTTCTGGCCCAGGAAGGCGGGCCAAACATCCTTTTTGTCTTTGACTCCTCGGGAAGCATGTTGGAACCCCTGGGGGACAAGAACAAGCTGGAGACCGCAAAGGAGGTTCTATCCGCCCTGGTGGGAGACCTCCCACCCGGCACCAACGTGGGCCTGGTGGTCTACGGCCACAGAGAAGAGAAGAAGTGCGACGACATAGAAATAGTCTTCCCGGTGGGGCCGCCAGATGTTACTGCATTGAGGCAAAAGATAGCCTCCCTCCAGGCAAAGGGCAATACGCCTATAGCCACCGCATTAGAGAAGGCCGCCGCAGAATTAAGGGGCCATAAGGGCAAGAGGACCATAGTGCTGATATCCGACGGTAAGGAAACCTGTAAAGGCGACCCGGTGGGCATGGCAGAGTTCATAAGGAACGAGTTCGGGATAGACGTGGTTATCCATGCAGTGGGCTTCGCCGTGGGCGATGAGGCCAGACAACAACTGTCAAAGATAGCCCAGGCAGGAGGGGGAAACTATTACGCTGCCAATAACGCCCAGCAACTGAAGGAAAGCCTGGTTGAGATAAAAGAGAAGGCCGTTGAGCCCCCAAAGGAATTCTTTGTAGAGGAATTTGACGGCCCGTCTCTGGGTGAGTCATGGGAGATCCTGAACGCCAATCCTGACAACAGCGTGCTGGATGAGGGGAAGTTTGTTGTTGTAACAACTCCTGGCAGCATACAAGAAGAGACGGTAAGCAACGTTCTCCTTTACAACGGGGAAATTCCAGGACAGAATTACGTGGTCACAGCAGAGTTCTCCACCAGTATACTTAATTATCCATATGGTAACATGTGGAATACTCAGCTATGCGGCCTTGTGCTTTACTCAGATAAAGACAATTTCCTCATATTAACTACTGGTGCATATGCAACGGGCTCCCTGTCGCCACGCAGCCAGGTAATATTCTTTAAGCGTCAGGGTGGAAAAGACGCTCCTGTTCTGGCTTTGGGGTTAGGGGGTGGCAGAGAAGACCCCGATACCTACCTCCTGAAGATAGAAAGGCGCAAATACAAGTACACCGCCTATTACTATGACCCTGAAGCGAAGGAGGGAGAGGGAGAGTGGAAAGGGGTCGGCACCCACGCAATGCTCGGAAAGAAACTGCGGCCGGGGCTGATTGCCTTCCGTGGTGGGGATGCCGCGGAGGTTGTCACTGAATTTGACTCATTCAAGATAACAGAGTTAGGGGAATAATATAGTAGTCTAAGGGAGGGGAAAGAGGAGTACAGGTAACCGGGGTAATGAAATGTCTTGCCCACGCATGTATGCTTCAAAAAGTATGCTCCAAGAAAATGTTCTACCGCCCCTTGTCTTCCTTGCAAAGGATGAGGAGGTGAGGTGAACGAGTTAAAGGTCTTTGGCAAGCTGGAGTAACGGCGAAAGCTTTTTTGTGGAAATATTCACAATACATCGAGGGTAATCAAATGAATAAAGGAGCAAGAATGTCAATTATCCTGCCTTTCCTTTTAATGTTTCTCTCTGGTATAGCTGCCCAGGAGGCCCAGGCCCAACCCTCAATAAGATATGAGGTTGTGGTTAAGGCTTTCACCCCCGGTGCACCGGAGTGCCCACACGGTGAGGAACCCCTTAACGGTGTAGGGGTTGATATAGTCGTCCGGTTGGGGTATCGATGCTCAGCTTGTTCCCCTATATTCACAAGGATAATAGTGGGGGAAAATTCTGGTACTACTAGCACAGAGGAGGTTGAGAGGGTC
>JAUXLO010000043.1 GCA_030623665.1 Planctomycetota bacterium | reverse complement strand
ATGAAAATGAAGGTGCTGTTCACCGGCCCCTGCAGCCTTCCCTATGTTGGCTCCTATATTAAACCCCTCAGGCTTTATGTGTTCTCTCAGAACGGCCTCTGTTCGCCCGATGAGCCGCATAATCTCAGGCATCTCCCGTTCGTTTAACTCGCTGATTTTACATACGTGTCTGTTGGGCGCTGCCATCAGGTGACCGTAGCTATAGGGATATTTATTGAGTATAAGAAAGCATTCTTTTCCCCTGTAGACGACCAGGTTCTTGGCGTCATCGGTGTCTCCAATCGCACGGCAGAATATACACCCCTTCTTTTCTGCCAGGATATACTCTTGACGCCAGGGTGCCCAAAGTTTCTTCATAGTATCCCAATGAGATAAGAGCAGGATAATACAACGGTGAGACAAAAACTTTTATCTACAAGAATCACAGCTTGTAGACGTGCACGTGTCGCATGAAGAGCCTCCACCGGAGGCGTTGCCACCGCCGCCCATGCCAAACACAGAAAAGACCTTTTCAACCTCCTGTCCCCCGCACTCCGGACATTTGACAGCCCTATCTTGTGTGGAACTGGAAAAGAACTCCTCAAACCTATGTGCACAGACAGTGCAATCAAACTCATAAATGGGCATAGTCTTTGGTCAAAATAATTCCCGGTTAGGTTGCCTGTCTACAAGGACTTACCTGTTAATTCCCTATATATGGTAAACGCGCTGTCCGCCTCTGGCGCCACTCTTGGGCAGGTAATGGACGAAAACGCAGGGGATGCGCCCGAGGTGAACCGGCCGCGTCTCCGGGCGGGTTTTACAGAGGTCTCTCACGACAGAAATAGTTCCAGCCCCAGTCATATGAACCTTTGCCTAAAGCCGATCGAGTAGTTCCCTCTTCTTTTTTTCATAATCCCTTTCTGTAATCAGGCCTTCGTCCATCAGGTTCCTGAGGTCCTTGAGTCGTTGCGGAATAGATTTCTTCGTTTGTGATTCCCTCTTAAGTAGCTCCTTTTTCTTGTATTTATAATCTTCAGGAGAAATAAGGTCATTGTCCAGAAGTTCCTTCAGGTCCCTGAACTTCTTATTCATATTATCTTCTTCGCCGGAAGAAGGTTCTTCTGTTGGCTGGGTTTGAATGGATGGAGCGGAACCATCTGGCGATATGAGCCCCATCTGCTCCTCTATCCTCCTAAGCCTATCTTCCATGGCGGGGTCGGTGTAGTCGTAGAACCCATACTCTCCCTCTTCTTCTTCCTCTGCCAATGAAACGATTGGTTCAGCATCAAAGAATCCTTCCTTCAGATCTATAACTATCCAGTTCCTGTGACCCTTCTTGTAACGCTGTCCCCCTCCCTGTGCGAGCTCCCAGAAACCGCTGCTCTTGATAGAGGTCGGGTCCTTTAATGAGGAACGCTTTATGCCGCTAGGGTTGGGCACACCTCTCGACTTTGCTTGTATATGGCTAAAGGCCATGTTCATGTTTTCACCTATAACGAACACACCAAAGATGGTTTCTAGATTAGTAAGCAGTACCCTATCGCGCGGGGAATAGACATAAAGATATTCGTTCGCCTTTGCCTTAGAAAGGGCGTCTGCGATAAGTGGAGCCAGTGTTTCTATCTCTTTCGAATTGAAGACCTTCCCTCCCCCTTTCTTGGCAAAGGCCCCCTTTTTTCTAAAGGTTGTAGAGGACAAGATCTTCCTCAATTTTTCTTCCTGGATGATGTATGGATGGCTAAATGGTGGAGATGCACCTTTTAGCTTCTTTGCATCCTTCAGCTCTACGTAGGTATCATCGTCCTTGTATATAGGGTTAGACTTTGCCTGGACACTGTCGGCTGGAAGGATAAAACACACGAAGGTGCAAAGGACAACCTTAACTGCTGCAACTACAAAACTTCTCGTCATCTCCTCTTCTTGGATACTTTTTTCTTAGGTGCAGACTCTTTTGCCTTGGCATACAGGGCTTCCATATATACCCTTGTCTTCCTCAGACCATGTTTCTTGGCCTTGAAACGCACGGCCTCCAGGCTTCTACCAAGTTTCTTAGCTAACTTACTGGTATCGGTACCTGGGTACTCTCTTTTAAGTGTAGAGATCTCTGACACACTCCACTTTTTGAGGCCCTTACGCCTTGAGACTCTTCCTTTTGCCTTTGCCATAGCGTTTATCTGAGACTCTCTAAAATGCCTTTCAATATTTTGGAGTTATTTACAACATTTAGCATACACCTCTGTAGTTGTCAAGGAAAAACTAAACAGTGACCTAAGCGCTAACAAGGACTATACTTGGACGTTTTCTTCTTGAAAGACCACATTGCAGTATGTAAAATCTTCTTAAGGAGAAAAGTGTCTTTGAAGGCCACCTTTGTCACCATTATCAGAGTGCTATTGATCTTTGTAGCTGTGGCGCTTTTTGGGCGCGGGGTCACACTCAATGCAACAGCTACACTTCTTATTGCCTGCGTCATAGCGATGGATGCCCTTGACGGATATGTTGCCCGCAGGTATGGTGAGACTTCTAAACAGGGTGCCGTCTTTGACATACTGGGCGACAGGATAGTAGAAAGCGTATTATGGATATATTTTGCCTGCATCGGGGAGTATCCCTTCTGGATACCTATCGTAGTAATTACGAGGGCCGTAGTAGTCGATAATATAAGGAGTCTTGCGCTTGCCGAGGGCAAGACCGCCTTTGGCGAAACAACCATGCAAACGGAGGCGTGGGCAAGGTTTATTGTCAGCTCAAACTGGAGCAGGGGCCTGTACGCCGCCGCTAAGGCTGTTTGTTTTACCTACATAGGGTTCCTGATTACTCTCGAAAGCGCCAACGTTTCAGGCGCCTGGTTAACTTACCTGATACCCATAAAATTCACGCTTATCTATGCCACAGTCATCTTTTGCTTACTCAGGGGACTGCCTGTTGTCTGGGAAGGTCGGGAATACCTTTTCGGAAGCGGCCTAAAAGAAACCTCTTAGGCTACATGATAAAAGCAGCCGTCTTTGACATAGACCACACCATCCTAAAGAAACAGTCCTCCGAACGCATCTTCATTAAATACCTCCGGCAGAAGGGCATTGTTACCACCAGGGATATCGTTCGCTTTATATTCACCTTTCTGACAAAACTAATCAGCCTGAACGGCATCCATGTTAAGAACAACAAGTCCTATTTAAAGGGGAAGGATGTAAAGGTATTGGAGGCAGAGGCAGCCAAGTGTTTCCAAAAGGAGATAATACCTTACATATCGACAGAGGCTCTTAAGGAGATGCAAAAGAAAAAAGAATCCGGTTACATCATCGTCCTCTTATCGGGTACACTTGACGTGTTAGTAAAGCAATTTAAGGAATATTGTAAGGCAGATGTGGCTATAGGTACAAATCTTGAGAGGGTTGACGGGCAGCTCACGGGTGAGCTCAAGAGCACACACGCCTACGGCCGCGGCAAGGCCAAACTGCTAGAAGACCTGGCCCTAAAGATGGAAATAGACCTGAAAAACTCTTACGCCTATGCAGACCACTTCTCTGATATCAAGTTCCTCAGCATGGTGGGCAACCCTGTTGCAGTAAATGCACATCTAGGCCTGAGGCTCTATGCAAAAATGAACGGTTGGTCTGTTGCCGATTTTTAGACACCCCGCTGATGCCCTTAAAAATCCTCCAGGATAAAACCCCCTTTAAACTCCTCTACTACATCCTCTTTCGGCGGCGGGGCGGGTTTTAGCTTAGCAGGACTAGGTGGTTCTTCCTTCTCTGCGGGTGGTGGCGGACGCCTTTCTATTTTTATTATCTTATCTCTCGGTATCTCCTGTATTCTTACATCTTCATCTATCTCTCGTCTCAGCTTTTCCTCCAGACGTTTGCGTCTACTTTCCGCAACCCCTGCCTTCTGTGTACTTGCCAGTTTATCCACCTTTTTCTTGAGCGCCCCTAAATACTCACGTGTCTTGGCCAAGGAGCCCTTCAGTGATTCCTGGTAGGAAATTACCTCCAGTTGCATTTTCTCCATACTTGCCTGCTTTTCCTCCAGTAGCGTCAGCCTTCGGCTGGTGGACTTATCCTTGGCAAGCTCTTCCACATTCTCCATTATCTCTTCGTTAGTCTCCTCAATGGTTCCGATCCTTTCAATCACTACCGCCACCTGCTGTTCCATTGCATCTAACCTTGCCTCTTTTTCACCGCCTCCAAACATACTACAACCTGAAATAAGCACTGCCAGGACAGCACATAAAGGCGTTCTCATCGATCTCTACTCCTTTAGTGTTATGTTATTGTATATGGCAAATTCCTTTTTGGCCTCCCGGCCGGAACCCTGTTTGTGATAAACCATACCCAGGTTCTTGTGGGCCTCAGCCAGATTAGGGTCTATTTCTAATGCCTTCTTGTGGTTATAAATGGCTCTTTCCAGCTTGCCTCTTTTATCGTAGACTAGTCCCAACCCTGTATAGGCCCCGGCTAGCTTAGGGTCTAACTCAATGGCCTCCTCATACTCTGTAACGGCACCCTCCAGCATACCTTCTTCTACCATAATATTGGCTATATTGTAATGCATCAAAGCCTTACTTTCCTTCAGATGATACATGTTGGCTGCGTCTCTGTAAACAAGAATAGCCTCATCATACCTCGCCGTGTGTGAATAATACGCCCCAAGCCTTTCATATCTCTTCGCCAGGATAGGTCTAAGCCTCACAGACCTCTCCCAGCATCTAGAGGCCTCCTCAAATGAACCCCTGTTATAATAACCTAGCCCCTGGGCATCATAATCCCCAATTGCAGAAAGCCTCAATTCCAGCGCTTTCAGCAACTCATTTATGGCCTGTTCCGTCATGAACTTCTTAAAATAGATAGACGCAAGGCGCTCATGTATCTCAGCCTTTTGTGTATATTTGTCTTTGCCGAAAAGTTTCAGCGCACGTTCGTAATCGCCTATGGCTTCCTCCCATCTCCCCATATCATCGTCAATCATGGCATTACCCTTATACGCACCGGCCAGATTGGGTTTCATCTCCAGTGCCCTATCAAACTCAAGCCCAGCCGCATCTGCCATGCCTTTCCTGTAGTATGCCCTGCCGAGATTTGTACGCACCCTGGGCAACGCCGGGTCTATATCAATGGCAGCCAGGTATTCTGCGACGGCATCGCCCGGCCTATTCTGGCCCATGTACACCACACCAAGGTTGTTGTGGGCCCTTGCCGACTGGGGTGAGAACTCCAACGCCTTATTATACTCCGCCATTGCCTCACCGAGCATACCCCTTTTCAGATATATGTTCCCCAGGAGGATTTTTACCTCTTCATTATTCGGATATAGTAACTCCGCCCTTCTGGCCTCTTTGGTCGCCTCTTCCATGTCCTTCATTTTGATAAAAACCTCGACTAACTCAAGCCGCGCCCCCAAGAGAGTCGGATTGATCTCAAGGGCCTTTTTCAGTGCCAACCGGGCCTCTTCCAGGTTTCCCCTCCTTAGATATGCCTGTCCTATCCTAAGATTAACCCTCTGAAGGCCCATGCCAGTAGTATCCGCCTGAAATAGTCCTTTGAAAGAAGAGGATGCCTCCTCTACTATACCCTCTTCAACATGAGCTCCCGGCATACCGGCCACGTCAAGGCAATGGACAATCAGATTCCTCCATTGTTCAATGGCCTTGTCATTCTCTCCCATTGAGGAATAGTTCTCCGCCAGATCTCTTTCCTTTAATATCATTTCCTTCAGCGTCTCCACAGACGGGGCCTTATGAGAAGCCGCTATCCCTGGCCCGGTTGCTAGTGCCATGCCGGGATCTGTCTCCAGAACCTTTTTGAACCTGAACACCGCCTCGCCATACTCACCCGCCTTGTAATAGGCAAGGGCCATCTGACGGTTAGCTACAGCTATTCTATAAGGAGGTGCATCAGGCCCGTACAGGGTTATGCTCTTTTTATATTCGGAGACAGCCTCGTTTAACATATCCTTGTCATAGTAGACATCTGCCAGATAGTAATGAACCTCCGGTATGTAAGGATTCAATTCTTCAGCCTTTGTCAACTCTTTGAGGGCCTCGTCCAACATTCCCTCTTCCCTATAAGCACGGCCCAGATTGATGTAGGCAATATCAAGGTTCGGATTAAGTTCTATCGCATCTTTATACTTTGAAATAGCCTGTTCACGCCAACCCATGACCCAGTAGGCGTTACCAAGATTATTATGCGCATCTGCGTAGTTTTCATTGACCTCTATGGCCCCCTTGTACTGGAAAAGGGCCTCGTCAAGGTTTCCGTTATCCATATAAACATTACCCAGGGCACTGCGGGCCTCCACATGTCCAGGATTCACCTTCAACGCCTCTTCAAGCTCCACAACCGCCTTACCCTGCTCTCCACTCTCATGATAGGCTATTCCCAGATTGGAGCGCATTTTTGCGGAATTAGGCTCTACTTCCACGGCCTTTTTAAACTCCCGGATGGAGTCATCCAGCCTGCCCTTTTCATAGTAGTCAATCCCACGATAGTTATGATAACCGGAAACGCTATGGACGTTGGTTTCGGTGGCGCAGGAGGAAAGAATGAAAGTGGCTAAAATAGGTACTAGGGTAAATATCCCAAGAGACTTCATAATCCTCTCACTGGGAAATAATAAGATTAGGAAGGGCAATAAACCAATCCAAGGGACAGAAGCCCCGCCAAATTGAACAGCAACTTTAACGAATTTTCTTTGGTTGCGGCTGCAACTTTTCTATGGTAATTACCTTTCCCATAGCTGGTTTTTTAATAAGGGGGTAACAAACATTTAAGACGATTGCTGCAACGGACAGGACTATCAGCGCAGGGATAAGACCGAATTTTACCAACTTTTTCATTACCCGCCCCCCCTACTTGTAAGGTCAGGCCAGGCCCCCACTTTTACTGTGCATCCAGATAACATGTATTTAAATCAACCGTACTATTCCTCTGCCGCTTCTTCTAGTTCCACATCCTCCTCAGCTTCCTCTTCCGTTGCCCCTTCCGTCGCCTCTTCCACCGCCTCTTCTTCCTCCTCTGCCGCTTCCTCGGCGCCTGCCACTACCGGCCTTTCTACGAGTACCTGGCTAAGACGCTTGTCAAAACCCTCGGGGTCTGCCAGATACATACCTGTAACCAAGAGGGCGATACCAGACATCAGGCATATCGCAACAAACATGGCCCCAAACACCTTACCTATGCTGTTAGAGGCCATTATCCTTCCAGATACTTCCTGAAGGGCCTCCAGCAAAGAGTCAAGCATGTTACCCTCCCCCCAAAATTTTATTGGTAAAATCCACACCACCATCGGTTTTTGAGGTGGTGGCTCTCCTTTTTTCACCCTTTTTGAGTCCAAGGAAAATTACCGATATGGCTCCCACGAGACGGCTCTAAAACATATCTTCCTGGCCTTTTAATATACCTGATTTTATGCAAATGATTCACAAAACTAGTCTTAAGAAAATAACATCCTCTACGGCCGTTGTCAAGGAGTTAAATGCAGGGCCCTGGCAAATAAGATGTGTCAGATACCCATATATAAAATGCCCGTAGCTACCTGTTATCTTCGGAGATGTTTCGGTATGAGACCCGGCATATAGGTCTAAGTCAGGAGGGTTTAGATACTTATTGATAAAACCCAAAGAAGACGAGCTCAAAGGCCAGACCCACCATACAGCAGGCTACCATTGTGGTGGTACCCGCCTTCAGCCATGTCCTCATGGTAATTGGGTACTTAGTCTTTTCGCTCACAGAAATGGTAACTATATTGGCTGTGGAACCTATAGGCGTACCATTGCCACCGAATCCTACCCCCATGGCCAGCGCCCACCATAGAGGCATTACAGCAACGCCCTCCGTCTCCAAGTGTTGTATTACAGGTACCATGGCGATGGTAAACGGGATGTTGTCTACAATGGCTGAGCTTATCGCGGCTACCCAGAAGAGTAAGGCACACGTCAACAGAGGATTTGTGTGGGCATAAACGCTAATCTTACTACCGACTATCTCCAGTATGCCCGCCTTTTCTATTCCGCCCACACACACAAAAAGGGCAATAAAGAACAAGAGCACACTCCAGTGCACCTCCTTTAAGATATCATCGGGATTGGGCTGCACCCATATGAGGGCGATGGCAACACCAAACATAGCAATGCTTGACGGAAAGAGGCCCAGTGTACCCTGGAAAAAGAACAGCAATATAACTATCCCCAGGGCAATTAATACCTTCTTCAGGGAGGCCATGTCGGTAATGGTCTCACTTTCATTCATCTTTAGGAGACCTTCGATATTCTTGGGCTTTTGGGATAGTTCTTTCCTCAATACGAATTTGAGCACAAACAGGCATACAATCCAACTTAGCAGCACAGGCGGGCCGAGATGTATGATGAAAGAATTGAAGCTCAGGCCGGTAACAGACCCTATAATCATGTTCGGTGGGTCGCCAACCAGCGTGGCAACACCGCCTACGTCCGAGAGCAGGGCCTCGGACAGTAGAATTGGAATAGGATTGATACCTAATATCTCACATATGGCGACCGTCACCGGGGCCATCACCACCACAATGGTAACATTATTAATCATCAGTGATCCTATAGTAGCAACAGTACCCAGGAGCAACGTTAGGCGCCATGGGTCGCCCATGGTCCTTTTCGCGGTGACAATGGCGAGGTATTCAAAGAAACCTGTTTTCTGAAGCATGACCACGATGACCATCATGGCAAAAAGCAGGCCTATCGTGTGCCAGTCTATGGCTGCCACGGCCTCGCTTTGGGAATAAAAGCCGAGCCAGTGTCCCGCTATACCTATGCCAACCGCCCCGCAGATGGCGGCTGTGGTCCGGTGGATTCTCTCGGAAAGGATGGCAATGTAGGTAACGAAAAAAATAATCCCGGCCAGGCCTACCTGGGGAGGAATCTTCTGGAGGCTCTCAAACCTCGAAGCAAGCAGCACCCCAATACAGGCAGTCACGATTATTACAAAGCAATAGGCAACCAGGCGTAATGGAGAGTGACCTAAGAGGCCCTGCTGAGAGGTATGCATTTTTCCTACCCTAGTAACCAGTAACAAAGATGCCGTAGCGAAAAGAGGTCGAAGGATAACACCGAAAAGAATTTTTGTCAAGAGAATATGGCTGCCCAAACACCAAAGTCATTTAAGGGCCGGTTCCAATTCCCACCAGCAGACCTTCAGCAATACACCCGTTACTCAGCACAGGACAGGGTCTTAATGGTCTCCAAAAGGTGGTCGAGCCTTAGCGGTTTGGCCATGACCACATCTATCTCGTTAACCTCTGTCTCCTCCTGGCAGACCTGCTGTCTACTGCCCGTAATAAGTATGAACGGTGGGTTCCTCTCCCCCTCCGCAGAAAATCCCTTTACATCTCCGGCCACATCGATGCCTGTCATGTAAGGCATCTCTGTAAAACATAGAACCAGGTCGTAGCGGCCCACCTCAAAAGACCTATACCCTCTATACCATCGGGGGCCGTCGTCATATTATAACCCTCATATCTTAAAAAAAACTCGCGTACATATTTCGGTGAGTCTCTTCGTAGTCTATCAAGAGAACCCGGGCCTTAGTCCTCTTAACTGTCATTACCGCAACCCCTCTAAACAACTAAACAAAGCAACAACCTCTTCACAC
The DNA here is from genome assembly GCA_030623665.1 of Planctomycetota bacterium. Lineage (GTDB taxonomy): Bacteria > Planctomycetota > Brocadiia > Brocadiales > Bathyanammoxibiaceae > Bathyanammoxibius. Next base: position 923 of record JAUXLO010000043.1, on the reverse strand, counting down.
GTAATATCTGATACAAACACACCTTACGACATGATATATAAAAAGTCCGCAAATTACTCATCTCCCTTGTCTTCGGGGGCATCCGCCCCAGGAGCCTTCCTATCCACCACCTCCTCCCACTCATCAAGCGGAAATTCCTCTTCTATTATGCCCTCCTCTATACTCTCCTCGTCATACTTCTCCGTCTCCGAATACATCTTGTCCGACTTCCGCTCCCGCCCGGTTGATTTGTCGCCATTTTCCTCTACAGCCACCCCAATAATGCCTGTAACCGCCCGTTTTGAGAAAGGCTCACACCACAACTTATCTTCGAGCAGATAAGTCATTAAGACCAGCACAAAACAACATCCGATTAGCTTATGCCTGCACATTTCTTTTCTTCGACGTAAGTTTCCGATACAGACCTGTCCGGCTTACTCATTTATGAAGATTTCTATCATTTCCACACAACCCAGAGGAATATAGACGATGTTACCACAGCAACTATAGTAAACGGCAGCCCTATTTTAACAAAGCCCAAAAACGATACCTGGACATTCCGTTTCCTAAGGAGTCCAACGCCCACAATATTTGCCGCGGCACCGACAGGGGTGATATTGCCACCGAGACAAGCGCCCACCAAGAGCCCGAATAGCAAGAGCATCGGTGAATTATGTATGTCTTGTCCAAGATGCTGTGATACGGGGATCATCGCCAGAAGATAGGGAACGTTGTCAATAAAGGCAGAGAAGACTACCGATAGAAACACTATCATAAAAAACGCTCCAAACAGGCTGTCACCGGTAATGCTCCGTATAAATACAGCAATGTCATTAATCCAACCAGCCGAGTTCAGGCTGCCCACTATAACGAATATCCCCATCAGAAAGATGGTAGTGTCCCAGTCAAGAGCCTTAACAAAGTCCCTCGCACTACCGCCGCTT
>JAUXLO010000085.1 GCA_030623665.1 Planctomycetota bacterium | reverse complement strand
GGATGACGTGTGGAAGGGTCTATGGAATGGCGGGTATGGCGGCAAAAAATCTTCGCTGCCTTATGTAGATGTATACGAAGAGGCCGTATCTGCACTTAAAGAATCTCACACAAGGGATGGCGACACTGGCGACCCGGGCCTCATTGATAATGTTCTTGACGGACATCTGCTATATCACCTGCCCGCACTTGCGGCGGAGACTAAATCAAGGTTGATACAGGAATACGTAAGGGATTATCAACGACTCAAGGGGGTATTAATGCTCCAGAGGGTGCCGGCGGGGCGTGAGGCCGCGACGTTGTGGTTCCTCAAAGGAGATGAATTCTTTGAAAGGTTTCTGCTGGGTCCACCTCGACACTGGAGGGAAATGCTCCTTGAGATCATGCCGGATACGGTAGTGGAGAAGATTGTCACCGGTGACAGGACGGGCCTGTTGTCAAGATGCGAGAAACATGCCGGCGACTATCTGATGACGAGGCTGGAGCCGGCACGTTACACGGTCTTTGGGCCGGAAAAGGTTTTCGGGTATCTTTCGGGGCTTACTGCCGAACTCTTCAACCTGAGGCTATCAATAGGCGGTGCAATCAACAGGCTGAACCCACAGGTTATCAAGGACACGTTGCGGAGGACGTACGTATAACAGTGTACAAGGCCGTCGTTATAGGAGAGCGAGAAAAGATACTGCCCTTTAAGATGCTGGGTATGGGCCTTGAATATGCCAGCTCCAAAGAGGAGCTTGAAAGGGTCATGGACAAGATGGCCCAGGACCCAGCGGTCTCTTTGATAATGGTGAGTGAGGATATCGTAGCAGAGCAGCCGGATGTCGTCTCAACCTTCAGGGAAAGGGTGCGCACCCCCATCGTAGTTCTTCCCACCCATCTTGGCAGTGCAGGCATCAGCATCAAGGAAACCGCCAAGACGGTCAAGAAGGCCATCGGTGTAAATATACTTGAAGGAGGTCAAGGTTGAATGAGGGAACTATAATCAAGGTCTCAGGGCCTCTGGTGGTGGCCAGAGGGCTTACAGGCACCAATATATACGATATGGTACGTGTGGGGGAGCAGAGGCTGCTGGGGGAGGTGATTGAGATACGTTCAGATGAATACTCTGTCCAGGTATATGAAGAGACAGAGGGCATCGGTCCCGGCCAGCCGGTCTATCCTATGGGAGGACCACTCAGCGTTGAACTCGGCCCGGGCCTGATCGGTTCTATATTTGACGGCATACAGAGGCCGCTGGACGTGATTTCCCTTCGGTTGGGTTCGTACATAGTCAGGGGGGCGGAATATACGCCGCTGGACATGGCAAAGAAATGGCACTTCGTCCCTGCGAAGAGGGCGGGAGACAGTGTGAGGCCGGGGGATATCTTGGGCACCATTAGAGAGACAGCGCTCGTGGAGCACAGGATAATGGTCCCGTATGGGGTTGAGGGCAAGGTAATTACTGTTGCAGAGGACGCCTACACCCTGGAAGACGTAGTGGCGGAGATAGAGACGTCCGGGGGCAAGGTGGACATAAAGATGCTTCAGAAGTGGCCTGTGAGGCAGCCGAGGCACGTGGCCAAGAAACTGCCGCCCGAGGAGCCACTAGTCACGGGGCAGAGGGTTATCGACACCTTTTTCCCCCTGGCAAAGGGGGGCACATCATGCGTGCCCGGTCCGTTCGGCAGTGGAAAGACGGTGGTGCAGCATCAACTGGCCAAATGGTCGGATGCGGACATCATAGTCTATGTTGGCTGCGGCGAGCGCGGTAATGAGATGGCCGATGTACTCCTCTCCTTTCCGGAGTTGAAAGACCCAAGGAGCCATGAATCCCTCATGGAGCGCACCGTGCTCGTGGGAAACACGTCCAATATGCCGGTTGCGGCCAGAGAGGCATCAATATTTACGGGCGTCACCATGGCGGAATATTACAGGGACATGGGCTACAACGTGGCCCTTATGGCAGACTCTACCTCTCGCTGGGCCGAGGCCATGAGGGAGATGTCTTGCAGGCTGGAGGAGATGCCGGGGGAAGAGGGCTTTCCGACGTATCTGGGCAGCAGGCTTGCCAGCTTTTATGAAAGGTCTGGGAGCGTCGTGTGCCTGGGCTCGGATGCCCAGGGAAAAGGAGGAAGGAGGGGGAGCCTGAGTATTATAGGCTCGGTCTCACCACCGGGGGGAGACCTCTCCGAACCCGTGTCCCAGGCCACGCTTAGGGCGGTAAAGGTCTTTTGGGGCCTGGACGACAGGCTTGCCTCCCAGCGGCATTTCCCCGCCGTGAACTGGCTCACGAGCTATTCACTTTATCAGCAGATGGTGGACAAATTTGCCGCCGACAGGATAGGGCCTACGTGGAGTGAGAACAGGAGGACGGCCCTCCGCCTGCTGCAAAGGGAATCTGAGCTTGAGGAATTGGTCAGACTGGTCGGCATGGAGTCCCTTTCCCCGGAAGATAAACTTGTTATGGAGATAGCCAAGATGGTAAGGGAGGATTTTCTCCATCAAAACGCCTACCATGAGCTGGACACCTACACCTCGCTTGAGAAGCAGTTTCACATGCTGGATGTCATTCTGAAATTTTATAGCAAGGCACAGGAGGCGGTAGACAAGGGAGTTGAACTCTTACAGATAATGGATATTCCCGTAAAAGACAAGATATCCGACCTGCGACTGGCGAGCGAGGGAGATATGGAGACCTTCAAGCAGATGGACAGGGAAATCGCAGGGCAGATAGGTGAACTTATAGGGGGGGCCGGGGTTGGTATTTAAGGAATATCTTACGGTAAAGGATATCTTTGGCCCACTGATGCTGATTGAGCACGTAGAGGGCGTTACGTATGGTGAGCTTGCCGAGGTAAGGCTCGATGACGGCCAGGTAAGGCGGGGCAGGGTACTTGAGATAGCGGATTCTTGTGTCCTGCTGCAGGTATTTGAGGGTACTTTGGGAATAGGAAGGGATAACGTAAGGGTAAAGTTCCTTGGCAGGGGACTGGAGATTGGGGTCTCCCCGGACATCGTAGGCAGGGTCTTTAACGGTGCAGGCCAGACCATGGATGGCGGCCCCAACATTATCCCAGACAAGAGACTGAACATAAACGGGCACCCAATAAACCCTTATGCGCGGGACTATCCCTGCGAGTTTATACAGACCGGCATCTCTTCAATAGATGGCCTGAACACGCTGGTGAGGGGGCAGAAGCTCCCCTTGTTTTCAGGCGCCGGCCTTCCCCACGCCAGGCTTGCCGCACAGATTGCCCGGCAAGCCCGGGTACCCGGCTCTACTGAGGGCTTTGCCGTGGTCTTTGCGGCCATGGGGATAACCTTCGAAGAGGCAAACTACTTTATCTCCGACTTCGAAAGGACCAGGGCCATAGAAAGGTCGGTTCTATTTATAAACCTGGCAGAAGACCCCCCGATAGAACGCCTTGCCGTGCCCAGGATGGCACTAACTACGGCCGAGTACCTGGCGTTTGAGCTGGATATGCACGTACTGGTAATACTAACTGACATAACCAACTACTGCGAGGCATTAAGAGAGGTATCAGCGGCACGTAAAGAGGTACCCGGCAGGAGGGGATACCCAGGCTACCTTTACACAGACCTGGCTGCCATGTACGAGAGGGCGGGACGAGTCAAAGGCAAGAAGGGCTCCATCACCCAGATACCTATCCTGACCATGCCGGAGGACGATAAGACGCACCCCGTGCCGGACCTGACGGGGTATATAACGGAGGGGCAAATGATCCTCTCCCGCGACCTGCACCTGCAGGGCATCTATCCTCCCATAGACATCCTGCCCTCGCTCTCGCGCCTGAAGGATAAGGGCATCGGGGAGGGTAAAACCAGGGAAGACCACGCAGATATTTCCAACCAGCTATATGCCTCTTACGCCAGGGGCAAGACGGCAAAGGAGTTGGCAGTCATCCTTGGAGAGGGGGCGCTCAGCCCATTGGACCTGTCCTTTGTAGATTTCTCCGACCACTTTGACAAGGAGTTCATTCAACAGGGTGAGGAGGAGGACAGATCCATCAACGATACCCTGGATATAGGCTGGAGGCTGTTCGGGTTGCTGCCGAAAAAGGAACTAAAGAGGATACGACACGAATATCTGGATAAATACTACCGGGAGAGAAAGAGGTGAGGTTAAAGGTCAACCCCAACAGGATGGAACTCCTGAGGCTCAGGCGCAGATACGCCCTGGCCCGGAGGGGTCACAAGATGGTAAAGGATAAGCTGGAGGGCCTTGTCAAGGAATTCCTGCACTTGTTACGGGATTACAGAGACATACGCATGGCCGTCGACAGGGAGCTGCCGGAATTACTGAGACCGTTTGTCTTGTCCGGACTAGCCTCACCAAAAGAGGCCGTTGCTACGGCCCTGGAACACTCCAGGAGCCCGCTGGAGATTGACCTCATACACAGGCGGGTGCTAAACGTTGTGCTGCCTGGTTACGAGGTCTCTCTGCCGCCCGTGCCGCGTTACAGCCTTCTGGACACTGCCGGCAGCCTCGACACCGCCATAACCAGGCTTAGGGACTATTTGCCCAGGATACTAAGGCTTGCTGAACTAGAGCATTCCGTGTGGTTACTGGCCAGGGAGGTGGAAGAGACCAGGCGCAGGGTAAACGCTCTGGAGTATATACTTATACCGGAACTGAGGGAGTCCATAAAATCTATCAAGGCAAGGCTTGATGAGATGGAGCGTTTTCATATCTCAAGGCTCATGAAGGTGAAGGAGTTGCTTGAGGTGAAGAGAACGGCCTTATAAAAGTCGCTATTCGTCCTATACATTTCAGTTAATATCTGTTAATATTTATTTTTAGGTATTAAGCTTGTATATTATCGCTAATCGAGGAGGAGACGATGCGTAATTGTTTGAAGGGGTTGAGTATTATATCGCTGGCTGTAGGACTTCTCGTGCTTTCCTTGTCCGTGGCATATGTCTATAGAATGACACCTGTCCAGGCAGAACGCTCCACCGCGGAGATAGAGAGGCTACAGGAGACTGCTACACAATTTTCTAAACTGTTCAGCGAGGTTGCAGACTACGTAAAGCCATCCGTGGTCCACGTTAAGGCCGTAAAGGTAATGAAGCGGGAAAGCTTCGAGAGGTTTCATCCACCCGGCGGGGGCGGAGGGCGCGGAGGGGGCAGAGGGTTTCCCTTTGGGGACGACTTCTTTGACCGCTTCTTCGGTGGCCGCATGCCCAAAGAGTTCAAACAGCAGGGCTTCGGGTCGGGGGTAATCGTCGACGCAAGGGGATATATCCTTACCAACAATCATGTGGTGGCAGAGGCAGACGAGATTTTCGTAATGTTGCCGGGTTCAAAGAAGGAACTTAAGGCAGAGGTCGTTGGTACTGACCCACCGACGGATATTGCAGTGATAAAGATTGAGGGTGACGGGCTTCCGGTATCAAAATTATGAAACTCGGATGATGTTCACGTGGGCGACTGGGTGATTGCAATAGGCAACCCCTTCGGGCTTACCCAGACCGTAACCGCAGGTATTATTAGTGCCGTGGGAAGGGCCAATGTGGGCATTGCAGACTACGAGGATTTTATCCAGACGGACGCTGCAATCAATCCTGGAAACAGCGGTGGTCCCCTGGTAAACCTGAACGCAGAGGTAATTGGTATCAACTCCGCAATATTTACAAGGAGCGGAGGATACCAGGGCATCGGTTTTGCTATTCCCGCAAATATGGCAAAAATCGTTATGGAGAGCCTCATTGAGCATAAGAAGGTTGTCAGGGGATGGCTGGGTGTGTCTATCCAGGATATCGACGAGAACCTGGCCGAGTCGTTTGGCCTGTCCAGCACGGAAGGTGTATTGATAGGTGACGTTACCCCTAACAGCCCCGCAGAGAGGGACGGCATAGAGCGCGGAGACGTGATTGTTGAATATCAGGGTAAGGAGATCGAGGATGTAAACGACCTGAGGAACCTGGTTGCGCAGACACCTGTGGGCACGGATGCGTCAGTAGAGGTGATTCGTGATGGTAAACTCACACACCTCACCGTCACCATCGGAGAACAGCCTGCCGACCTCTTTGCCCGGGGAGGTCCTGCCGGTCCCGTACAGCCCTCGGCTGAGTACGGTATGTCGCTTGAAAACATGACCCCCGACCTGGCGCGGCGTTTCGGCTACCAGGACGAGACAGGCGGGGCAGTGGTCATGGACGTAGAGCCAGGTGGCCTGGCTGAGATGTCCGGTCTGCGGCCGGGAGACCTGATAAAGGAAGTAAACAGAGAAAGGATAAGCAACGCGCAGGAATTCTGGGACGTAGCAGGCACTGCACCCGAGGATAAAGGCCTCCTGCTGCTTGTCAAGAGGGGCAAAACCACCCGTTACATCCTTTTAAAAGTGGAATAGCGGCTTCATCCATCAAGGCTGAGCATGAGGGACCTTGCTGCACCAAGGGCGCCAGCGCTGTCTCCCAGCTCGGCCTTAACGATTTTCAGTTCTTCTACCGCCTTCGGGAAGGCCCTCTTCTTCACCTCCTCACGAACCGGGTCAAAAAGATAGCCCCCAAGGTTACTTACCCCACCGCCCAGGACGACCACGTCAGGATTTAAAATATTTGCAATGCTGGCGATGGCCACACCAAGGATGACGCCGGTATCCTTTATTGCCTGATTGGCCAGCTTATCTCCGGACCGTGCCCATTTTCCTATGTTTTCCGGTGTTATCTTACCGCCTTTACCAACCTTTCTCTTTTTGAGAAGCTCCTGCATCCTGAGTACAAGGCCCTGGGCTGAGGCATAGGCCTCAAGGCAGCCCTTGTTGCCACAGGCACATCTGCGGCCGTTGCGCACTAACGTCATGTGCCCGATCTCTCCGGCAATCCCGCCTGCGCCGTGCCAAATCCTCCCCTCCAGGACTATCCCCCCACCCACGCCGGTCCCGAGGGTAAGACATACCAGGCACCTTGCGCCCCTGCCGGCACCCTTCCAGTGCTCCCCAAGGGCAACTAAATTGGCATCGTTATCCAGAGACACCGGCATCTTCAGTTTCTGCATGAGGATATCCCTTAGGGGCACGTTGGACCATCCGGGAAGATTCGGCGGATTAAATACCATGCCCTTTCCGGGGTCTAGAGGACTGGCAAACCCTATGCCCGCCCCTGCAACATCCCTCATAGCAGCACCCGACTTCTTTACCGTATCTTTTAGTGTAAGGACGAGACGCTCTATCAATGCATCCCTGCCCCTTCGCCCCAGCGTAGGTCGCTTCACGGCTGCGAGTATCTCTCCCCGGCCGTCCACCAGGACGGTTTTTATATTTGTTCCCCCTACGTCAGCACCGAGTATGAACTTTTTGGAAGGTTTTTGGGCCATGCTCACATGGATTCCGGCATAATATAAGGTATTAAAATGATGCCATGAAAATGCCAGCCATCTGCAGATTTACTTTAATATAATCACGCATTGAGGACACAAGGATAGCGCCAATAATGGGACAAGTCAAGGGTAGCCGTATTTGCGATTGAAATAGAGTTGCTTTCGCCCATAGGAGGAGTAAAATTTGTTTTTAAGGAAGGCATGTAATGTACAAACTTTTTTTTGAGTCTCTAAGGATAAAATTTGTCGTAATATTCCTGCTGTGGTCACTTATTCCACTTTTC
>JAUXLO010000155.1 GCA_030623665.1 Planctomycetota bacterium | reverse complement strand
GTGAGTTTTATTAAATTCATTTTAGCTTTGCCGTTGTTTTTGCTCATCGGAATACCCTATGTCCAAGAAAAAGAAGAAAACTAAGAAACTAACCACGGGCCAAATTGCTAGAAAAGTATTTCCTAAAGAGATAATCAAAATGGCTAAAGAAGCCGTACAAGCTAAACCTAGAAAGCGTTCTTCTTGATTTCAAAGGAAGTATACCACACGAGGGCTACTGTGTCAAGTAAATAATCACGGATTTATCGAGCCTGTATTAAAGCCCCATAAATGGGGCAGCTACATAGTTGGCTGGTGCTAATCAATGCAAATGAAGCCGGGTAGGTCATCCGCCTAAGGCGGACACCATAACCTCACAATATCCTAGGACTTCAGGGTCATTGGTTGGTCGCAGCAGACGAGCGTGCCTGCGCCACCCGTTGTTACCTTTACCTCAGCCCCACAGACCTCGCAATAATATACTTCTTCCGCTTCTGTCATTTGCGTTTCCCTCCCCTGCTAGGTCTTTTTTCTCCCAGGTGCCTGAGATGCCTGACCAGCTCCGTTAGATGCTGTTTCTCTTCTTCCACAAGGGCCTTGAACATCTTTCTGCCCTTACGGTTCTTGCACAGCCTGGCAGCCTCGCTGAAGAACAAGATAGAATCTTTCTCGGTCTGAATACCAACCCTGCAGGTCTCTGCTACCGTAATATCTTTTCTCTTTGCGGTGGACTTCTTATCGGGACTGGCAAAAACGCCTGTCTCTACGAGGTTCCGCAGATAGGCGCTTACCAGCTCGTCCTCTTCCCCCCAGGGTATTTGCCCCTTCCTCTCATGCAGATTAGAGCGGAGCTCTTCGAAGTGCGATAGATGTTTCTCTTCAGCCTCGGCTAACTGCTTGAACATGAGTTTTGATTCACTGTCCTTTGCCCTCCGTGCAGCGGTACTGTAAAAGCTGTATCCCTCCTTCTCCAGATTAGAGGCGATTCTCAGGGCCTCATCGTCATTGATAAACTTTATAATCTTGGCCACGTGTCGTTCTCCTTCAAATTACACGTCTATTAGATGGCCTAATTTGTCCTTCTTTGTCTGGAGGTACCGGACGTTTTCTTTCGTAGCGGCGACGACGATGGGCACCCTCTCCACAATCTCCAGCCCGTACCCTGCAAGGCCCTTGAATTTTCTAGGATTATTGGTAAGGAGTTTCATCTTGGTTATGCCCAGGTCTCTGAGGATCTGGGCGCCTATCCCATAGTCCCTTTTATCCGGAAGGAAGCCCAGTTTCTCGTTCGCCTCCACGGTGTCTAGACCCTCCTTATCCTGCAGGGCGTATGCGCGGAGTTTATTCTCAAAGCCGATACCTCTGCCTTCCTGCCGCATATATAATAAGACACCCTGGCCCTCGTCCTGGATCATCTTCATGGCATTATGCAGCTGTTCGCCGCAGTCGCACTTCAGTGACCCGAAGATATCGCCCGTGAGGCACTCGTCATGCACTCTCACCAGCACAGGCTCCTTGTGCTGAGGGGCAGGGCCTTCTCCTTTGGCCCCGATATCGCCCTTGCAGAATGCTATGTGCAGATATTCGTCCACAAACGAACGGTAGAGGTACACCATAAACTCGCCGTACTTGGTGGGCAGTCTAACCGCAACCTTTTTCTCAATAAGACGCTCTTCCTTGTGGCGGTACCTGATTATATCGGCGATTGTGCAGACCTTTATATTATGTTCTTCGGCAAATTTCTTTAGTTCGGGGAGCTTGGCCATCTTTCCGTCCGGGGTCATAATCTCACAGATAACTGTGGCCTGACGCATGCCGGCCAGCCTGGCCAGGTCCACGGCCCCCTCGGTGTGCCCGGCCCTTACCAGTACGCCTCCCAGCCGGGCCTTGAGCGGAAAGACGTGACCGGGCCTTGCCAGATCGCCGGGCTTACAGTCCTTACCCACTGCTGTAAGTATCGTTCTGGCACGGTCCTCCGCAGAGACGCCCGTCGTTATCCCCTTTTTGGCGTCTATCGACACCGTAAACGGCGTCTCAAACTTTGCGTCGTTGTTGACGACCATGGGCGGGAGGTTAAGCGACTCGGCCATTTCTGCCGATATGGCCAGGCAGATAATGCCGCGGGCATGGTTAAGCATAAGGCTTATGGCCTCGGGAGTTACCTTCTCTGCGGCCATCGTAAGGTCGCCTTCGTCCTCCCTGTTGGCATCATCCACCACGACGACCATCTTGCCCAGCTTGAGGTCCTCTAAAACCGAAGAAATAGAATTGTATACCATCCGCATCCCCCCTCAGGTCACTTCCTGGACACTTCGCTCCACACTTGGCTTGACATCTTGACGTCTAAGCATGGTGACACCAAGCCATATGTATGTCGCCAGAGAAATGATAGAAAAAAAGCCAGTGCCGAACCAGAAGAACTTTAGTACAAAGTCAGGCATAACGTTTCCGAAAATAACAACGCCGTACATAACCAGTTGCGCATTGTTGTTTATTCGGCCAAGTAAACATGGCCACGGACTCGGCTTCACGTTGGTGAAAGACAATGACAAAAAGCCAATAATAATAAATAACTCCCTGCCCAATATAACGGCAGTCAGCCAAAACGGCAGATGCGGCCCTGCCCAGAAACGGGACGATAGGACTATACAAAGAGTTATTACTACGAACTTGTCTGCAATGGGGTCGAGAAACCGGCCTAGCTCCGTAACCTCATTTCTCTTCTTCGCCAGGTAACCGTCGACCACATCACCGATTCCAACCAGAAAGAGGAGGCTCCCCGCCAGATACCGATACCACTCGGCGCTCGCCGCCTCTAAGACGCATACAATGAGGAACGGCGTGAGGAAGATCCGTAGCAAGGTTACTTTGTTGGCTGACGTCATTTGAGTTTCCAGGACTACGTAAGGGCCTAGCATAAAGCCACAATCTCATATTAAACATTAATGTAACACCATATGTCAAGGCAGAATACCATCCTTAGCGCAGGGCGTATTTAGCATGACCTCTGCGGGGGTTAAGGCACGATACCATAGATATGTCTCCGCAAAAAGTGCAATACGCCCTCTGTCCTAAGACATCGGCAAACCTCTCCTTGACAGAGACAGCGGACAGCGATAGTATTTACTCAATTTGGACATGATTAGCCCTTACGCTATAACGTCATTATGAAGAAAAGGGCCCTGCTAGTACTCGCCGATGGCGCCCTTTATGAAGGATGGTCTTTTGGAGCCGAGGGAGAGACCAGTGGGGAAGTTGTTTTTAATACGGGCATCACGGGGTATCAGGAGGTCCTGACCGACCCCTCCTACAGGGGCCAGATAGTCACACTAACCTACCCGCTCATAGGAAACTACGGTGTTAACCTCGAAGATAACGAATCCTCACAGCTATACCTCAGCGGCTTCATAGTCAAGGAATATTGCCCCTACCCGAGCAATTGGCGCTCTAAGACGAACCTGGCCGAGCTTCTGAAGGCACACCGTATAGTAGGCATACAGGGCCTCGACACCCGCGCACTCACCAGGCACATACGGGACCACGGCGAGCAGGTGGGGGTGATTTCTACCGAGGACCTCGACCCCGAAGGTCTCCAGGCCAAGGCAAAGGCCACGCCCGGTCTGGTGGGCCGCGATCTGGTCAAAGAGGTCACTACCTCCAGCGTGTACGACGGGGCCTCCGCGGCAAGGATCTTTGTGGGGGCGACCCGCCGGGTCGCCCCTACATCTCATATAGCCGTGTATGACTGCGGCGTAAAATACAATATCCTGAGGAGCCTGGAGCGGCTTGGGACGAGGGTCACGGTCGTCCCTGCCACCACCGGCCCCGGCGAGGTCCTGTCTATGGAGCCTGACGGCATACTTATATCCAACGGTCCCGGCGACCCGGAGGCCGTTGCATACATGGTAGACAACGTCCGCGGCCTTCTCGGGAAGAGGCCCATTATGGGCATATGCCTGGGGCACCAGCTCATGGCCCTTGCGCTTGGACTGAAGACGTATAAACTCAAGTTCGGCCACCACGGCAGCAATCACCCCGTCATGGACCTATCTACCCGGAGGGTTGAAATCACCACCCAGAACCATTCATTCGCCGTAGAGGCGGACGGCGGTCTAACCGATACACCGTTCGGGAAGGTGGAGGTCAGCCATACAAACCTTAATGATAAATCAGTGGAGGGACTTAGGTGTCTGGACATACCCGCATTCTCCGTCCAGCACCACCCCGAGGCCTCCCCCGGCCCCCATGATGCGGCGTATATGTTTCAGAAGTTTTTGGAGATGATAAAGACAAATAACAAAGATGCCTAAGCGGACGGACATACGAAAAATTCTCATAATAGGGTCCGGGCCTATCGTGATAGGCCAGGCCTGTGAGTTTGAT
>JAUXLO010000001.1 GCA_030623665.1 Planctomycetota bacterium | reverse complement strand
TATATTCGACCCTTCCCCTCCGGGTTCGAGGATGTCCTTATCTACCCCTTCAAATACGCAACGGGATCGAGGTTTAAGTTGATACTTCCTCTGGAGATGAAGGGACAGATCAAGATATATACCTTCGCTTTCGAGGTGATGGACTGACATAAAGGGATTTTGAAAATAAAATATTTCCCTTGGCCCTTTGACCTTGATTGAATTGAGATTGCCTGTACGCCCTTCGGCCGTACATAAGCCCTTGTGCAGGCTGGTGTTTTCGCCATGCCAGGAAATCCCACCACCATACATCCGCCCTCGGCGCACCCCACTTAACGTAATACAGCTCTTCTGTAGGGACAAGGCTCCTCTCACGCCTCAGGCGGATGGGCGAGAAGACCGTTGTCTACCATGAACGTTTGCAAACCTGCAACCGCTGCCATGTTTCTGTTGCAAGTCCTTTGCTCTGTAAGGTACAATAAAAAACCGGTTAAGGGGTATGTATGGCTAGCGGTTGGAATAATAACCTACTCAGGGCAGTATGGCAGAGTGCAGGGGTCGGCCTGTTGGTACAGGACCTTGACAGGCAGATTGTCGCCGTTAACCCCTCCTTCGAAGAGATTACGGGTTGGCGCTGGAAGGATATTAGTGGAAAGAGGTGCGACCGGATATTTGGGTGTCATACCGTCAGTGGGAAATGCATTGTTGACGATTTATGCCCGGGGGTGAGGGTTATCAGCGGAGAGATGCCGAGGGTCGGCCGGGAGCTGCTGATAAACAGGGGCGACGGGAGCGAGTGCTGGGTAGAGGCCACGGTCTTTCCCATAAAGGACGCAGAAGGGAAGATAGAATACATCGTCTCAGCCTTCCACGACATAAGCGAGAAGAAGAAATATTCTGAAGAGCTCTTGCACACCAAGACACTCGCCACGCTGGGGCTGCTCGCCGCAGAACTGGCCCACGAGGTGAAGAACCCGCTCAACGCCATCCAGATACAGATGCAGCTTATCGAGCAGGAGGTCTCAACACACAAAGACCCGGCTAAAGACCACATACCCGAAATGGTGTCCAAGGTAAAAGACGAGGTGGTACGGCTCAACGACCTGGTGGACAACTGTCTGAAATTCTCAAGGTCCGGCAACCTTGTACTCAATAACGAGGCCCTGGGGCCTATACTTGAGGAACTGTTAAGGTTGGTGACGCCACAGGCGGGTCTTAACGGGGTCAGCATCAAGCTAGAGGTCGAAGAGGACCTTCCGCACCTTATGGCGGACAGGGAAAGATTAAAGCAGGCCCTTCTCAACATAATCCTAAATGCCTTTGAGGCAATGCCGGATGGCGGCGCATTGACGCTTCAGGCCGTCAGGCGCAGCGACATGGTGAAGATAACCATCAGGGACACGGGATGCGGTATTCCAGAAGACATGAAGGACAATATATTTGAGCTATTTTACACCACAAAGAAGGACGGCACCGGTATCGGCCTGCCACTTTCACATAATATAATTCAGGCACACGGAGGTTCTCTCACTTGCGCCTCCTCTGACAAATGCACAGAATTTGCGATAGAATTGCCCCTGGAGAAACCCTACTAGATGACCCAGCCAAGGATACTGGTAGTAGAAGACGATAAGAATTCCTTAAGCGGTCTCTTGAAACTGCTGCAGCAGGAAGGCTATGAGACCAGCGGGGCAATCTCCGCATATGAGGCCCTGGCCCTGATGGACACACAGCATTTTGATATTGTCCTTGCCGACATGAAACTCCCCGGACTGGGTGCCCTTTCCCTTATCGAGGAAATAAAGAAGAAGGACATCGACATCCCGATAGTGGTGATGACCGCCTACAGCTCTATAGAAAGCGCCGTTACCGCAATAAAGAAGGGCGCCGAAGAATATATGACTAAACCCCTGAACATTGATGCGCTGAAGAGGACGCTAAAGAAAATCGGGGAAAGGCAGCGGCTGCTTAAAAGCAATGAGGAGTTGAAGGCTAGTCTGGAAAAGAAACAGCCCTTCCGGGAGTTTGTAGGCAATACGCGGGAGATGCGGAAGGTATTTGAGACAATCCGTGACATCGCTCCTTCAAGTGCCACGGTACTCATCTATGGAGAGACAGGGGTCGGCAAGGAAATGGTGGCACAGGCCGTCCATCTGTCCAGCACACGAAAGGACAGGCCATTCGTAGTGCTGCACTGTGCGGCGCTCGCAGAGGGTGTGCTTGAGAGTGAACTTTTTGGCCATGACAAAGGCTCCTTCACGGGCGCACTATATACACGTAAGGGACGGTTCGAGCTGGCGCACCAGGGCACGCTCTTCCTTGACGAGGTCTCAGAAATGAGCCCCCGCGTGCAGGTAAAGCTCCTGCAGGTAGTAGAGACAGGTCGGTTTGAGAGGGTTGGAGGAGAAGCCACAAGAGAGGTAGACATCAGGCTAATAGCCGCCACCAACAAAGACTTAATTAAAGAGGTCTCTGAAGGTAGATTCAGAGAAGACCTGTATTACAGGATAAACGTGGTCAAAATAGACATACCATCCCTGCGAGAGAGAAGGGCCGATATACCATTGCTTACGGACTATTTCGTAATACGTTACGCACAAAAGAACAACAAAAAGATTAAGGGGGTTTCACCTGAGGCAATGAAACTGCTGAAGGATTATAGCTGGCCGGGTAACGTGCGCGAGCTTGAAAATACTATTGAACGGGCGGTGGTACTATCCAAAAAAAACGTCATCGAGGCCGAACACCTACCCCCAAACCTGATACCAAGAAGCGATACTACTGCGCCATTCCTACAGCTTCGCCTCGGCACCCCCTTAAAGGATGTAGAAAAAGAGGTGATTCTAAAAACGCTGGAATTGACTGCTGGTAATAAGACGGATGCTGCCAAGTTGCTCGGAATTTCTACCCGCAAGGTCGAGTATAAGGTAAAGGAGTGGAAGACGAATGATTGACCCCGAAGCATTTTCCACGAAACGTCCGGCAAGGCCCTAAAAAAGCGAAAATTTTTCTGATTTCCAGCCCTGTGAACATTTTTCCCACCTTACGCCAATTCCCGCTAACCTCCTTCCACAGCCAGACATACGACCCGAACAATGGTTTTGGCACAATAATCGCTTATCCGTAATGCATGATACAATTAATGACATCGAATGCCCAAGATTACTTTGAAGAGCTGGAAGAAGAAATAAGGGTACACCCGGCCCTTAATCATCCCTTTCTTGAAAAGTTCAGGCAAGGCAAGCTCTCCCTGGACAGGATAAGGATCTTTGCCAGGCAATATTACCTGTACTCGAGGTGGTTTGGCCGATACGTCGCCGCCATAGTAGCAAATATTCCCGATGAACGCCCACGGGCCTTTCTCATAAAGAATCTTTACCAGGAGCACGGTGAGGACAACCCAGCCGATACCCACCCTGCAATCTTTCGTAAGTTTATGGATGCACTGCGACTGGACTCACGAGAGGTTGAAGAGACCGAGCCCCTGCCAGAGGTGCACCTCTTCATACACGAGTATCTCTTCATGTGCAGAGAGGGGCACTTTATAGAGGCATTAGGTGCCCTGGGCCCCGGCACGGAATCCATCGTCCCCTACATCTACCGGCCCATTTACGAAGGCCTTAAAAAAGAACCCTCCCTAAGGGAGGAAGACATAGAGTTCTTTTCCCTCCATATGACCTTAGACGTCGAACATAGTGCAAACATAAAGGAGGCCCTCCTCCAGTACGCTGAAAAGGAACAGAACCAAAAACTGATAAAGCGGGGCGCAATGGCCGCCCTCAGCGCAAGAACTGTCCTGTGGAATGGCCTAGAGAGAGCTTGTTGTGGATAGGTCTTAATGAAGAAGACCTGGTGCATGTCGAATGACCCAGAAGGGTTTAGTTTGAATTAAATAACCGACAGAAGGAGGTAGTAATTAGATGGCTAAGACTGCTGAACAATTTTTCAAGGAACTGAATACGGAATGCCAAAACCATATAGCTGCGAAAGGGCATCCCTTTCTAAGAAAATTCGCAGCGGGTGATATCTCTGCAGACGGCATAAAGAAATTTGCCGAACAGTATTACCTTTTCTCCAGGTGGTTCACAAGGTACCTTTCAGCCGTCGTTTCCAATATCCCTGATGAAGCTGCAAGGAGACCCCTTGTCCAGAATCTTTGGGAGGAAATAGGACTCGAAGAAAAGGAGGGCAGCCACCCTAATCTGTTCAGGAGGTTTGTAAAGGTTGCAGGTGTTGACATGGCCAGCCTGGAAGAGACCGATGCGCTGCCTTGTACAAGGGCGTTTATTGACGAGTACCTCTTCGTCTGCAAAGACGGTCACTTCCTGGAATCTATGGGAGCCTTAGGGCCGGGTACGGAGGCCGTTGTGCCATATTTCTATAAGCCTATATGGGAAGGTCTGAAGAAGAGTGGGAAATTCAGTAAGGATGACATATTTTTCTTCGAGGCCCACATTGAGCTGGACGTAGAACACGCACACAACATTCAGGATGCCCTGATGCCTTACGCTGACAACGAGGAGAACCAGAAACTGATTGCCAGTGGTGCAAGGAAGATACTGGACATAAGGATCGTCCTATGGGACGGGCTTGAGAAGGTGTGCTGTCCATAAATAATTGAGGGATTGTTGGTTATGAGGGCCCTTTGAGGGGCAAGAGTGGGCTTAATCCCTCTTGCCTCTCTCTGTATAATAACTATGGAGACCTCTGCACAAATCTGTGTTTTCATCTACAAATCACGAGCGTATCGGATACTCACCAGGTTACGCCCGATTCGGATGTGCCTATGGCATCACACCTTAATAAACATTTTGCAAGGGATTTGATACGCTCAGTTTATCTAATTATTAATTTTTGAGTTGACTATGCAAAGACGTGTCGCTAAACTATTTACGCCATCCACAAATGTTCATGTATGGCTGGTAGGATGCCTATCTCGTATATACGACTGACAACCTAGCTCTCATACACAGACGCACGCCTAGCGCTGTTTATGAACATTAAGGAGGAATCAAAGTATGGCAATCTCATTACCCCAATAGGGCACTGGCCACGGGGACAAGGAATCGGACACCTAATGACATCACCCCTACCAGTGGTATGTGTACAGTATGCCTTGACGGCTGCCCCGGTTATTGCGAGATAGGGAAGTCCGCATTCAGGGGGCCAGAGGTTATATACCCCACACCGTTCGGCAAGATGACCACCGCCGCCCAGAAGGAGTACCCCGTCGATTTTCACCACTTTAACATCACAGGAACAATAGCAGGTCCTCCCGACCCAAGGTTCGAGAAGTTTACCAATGTTAATCTGGAGACCAGACTTGGTAGAGACAAGGGCATAAAGATGAGACTGCCGCTAATGGTAACAGGGGTGGGCTCCACCAAGGTTGCTGAAGAACACTTTGAAGGACTTGGCACCGGGGCTGCAATGAGCGGGACGGGTGTGGTGATTGGTGAAAACGTCTGCGGTATGGATACGGAGGCAGAGTTTGACTCAAATAACAAAGTCACCCACTGCCCGGAGTTGCAGAGAAGGATAAACATCTTCAAAGAATGGCGGCAGGACGGCGACGGCTTTTTCTGTGTTCAGGCCAACCCTGAAGACCTCCGGCTCGGCGTGCTGGAGTATGCAATAAACAAGTTAGGGGTGGACGCCGTCGAATTAAAATGGGGGCAGGGTGCGAAATCCATCGGCGGAGAGGTAAAGATTACAAAGCTGGAAAAGGCTCGACTCCTGAAGAAGCGCGGCTATATAGTTATACCAGACCCGGAGGACCCTGTGGCCGTAGAATCCTTCAAGATGGGTGCCTTCGAGGGATTTGAAAGACACACCAGGATAGGAACGGTGTCCAACGATATCGGAAAATCCACCGAGGAGTTCGTCAATACCGTGGAGAACCTGAGGAAGAAGGGGGCAAAGTATGTCTTCCTCAAGACAGGGGCATACCGGCCGGCAGACCTGGCAAGGGCCCTCAGATTTTGTTCAGAAGCAGAGATAGACGTGCTGACGGTAGATGGTGCCGGCGGCGGTACAGGTATGAGCCCGTGGCGTATGATGAACGAGTGGGGAGTGCCCACAATTTATCTGGCCTCGCTCGTCCACCAGTACTGTGAGAAACTCACGAAGAAAAAGAAGCATGTCCCTGACATAGTCCTTGCAGGCGGGCTCACTATGGAAGATCAGATCTATAAGGCCTTCGCCCTCTGCTCTCCGTATATCAAGGCGGTGGGCATGTCCAGGGCCACTATCTGCGCCTCAATGGTGGGGAAGACACAGGCCGGCCTCATAGCGGCAGGAAAACAGCCGAAGAACTCGGAACAGTACGGCAAGACCTTAGAGGAGGTGTTCTACTATTACCATGCCGTCGAGAAGGAATTTGGCATGAACGGTAGCGTACCGCCTGCGTCGGGTCTGGGCGTATACTCCTATTACCAGAGGCTTGCCACGGGACTGAGACAGCTTATGGCAGGCTCACGGCGCATTTCTCTCGATGAGATCAATCGCAGTGACATATTTGCCTTGACCAGGGAGGCATCTGATGTGACGGGAATCCCGTACGTCATGGAATACGACAAAGAAGAAGCAAGCAGGATCTTGGGCGTTTAAAACTCCAAGCAAATTTGCTTTTCATAATATATGGGATGTGTGAAGGACCTTATGTCCGGCGCACATCCCTTTTTTTGAATCTTAGGAGGCAGTATACAGTAACGGTCTGGAGGCAGACCTGCCTCCGGCGGAGACTCACCAGCGCTGCTCGCAGAGCCTTCAAAATGACAATTGTGCGGGATTTTTAGAGGTCCTTTTAATATAATAGATAGACAAAAAGAAAGGCCCCTTCAGAGGTCTCCGAGCGATAGAAAAGACTATGTTAAAGTCAAAGCAACAAACTTTAGACCAGGCCGTCCTGGATGAACTTATTCGAGCGGTAGGTAAGGAGTACGTGCACACCAATGTAGAGCAGCTTGTGTGCTACTCCTACGACGCAACCGCAACCCGGCAAAGGGCCATGCCCGACGTCGTGGTCAAGGCCTCGACCACGGAAGAGGTGGCAGCCGTGGTCAAGGTAGCTGATAAGAACAACATACCCATCTCCCCATGTGGGGCACGTTCAGGACTCTCAGGCGGCTCTATCCCCCTTTATGGCGGCATAGCGCTGGATACGACGAGGATGGACCGCATACTGGAAATAAACGCGCCGGACATGATTGCCACGGTAGAGCCAGGTGTGGTAACCAAGCGATTTCAGGATGAGGCGGCAAGGCATAAGCTGTTCTACCCGCCCGACCCGGGCAGTGCTGAATTCTCCACACTCGGCGGAAACATAGCAGAATGCTCAGGAGGCATGGCGGGGATCAAGTATGGGGTAACCCGCGACTATGTGCTTTCGCTTGAAGTGGTCCTGCCTGACGGAAGGGTCATAAATACCGGCAAGAAGACCTGGAGGACCGTGGCCGGCTACGACCTTACCAGGCTCTTTGTAGGCTCAGAAGGCACCCTCGGGGTCTTTACCAAGATAACGGTCAAGCTCATACCGCTTCCGGCCAAGGTAGAGACAGTGCTTGCCTACTTTTCCTCTGCGGGTAACGCCGTGGACGCCGCCGATGGGATAATCCTGGACCAAGGCGTAATCCCCAAGACACTGGAATTTGTGGACAGTATATGCATCGACTCCGTTCGAGGGTACGGCGGTATAGACATACCTAAGGAGGCGAAGGCGATGCTCCTCGTGGACGTGGATGGTGACCCCCAGATAGTAAAGAGAGAGCGCCTACGTGTAGAAGAGGCATGCAAGAAGAACAATGCCTTCCAGATAGTCATCGCCGAAGACGTGGAGAAGCGTAATGCCCTCTGGCAGGTGAGGAGGGTCATATCCCCGGCGCTATTCAAGGTCGCCGGTAAGAAACTGAACGAAGACGTCTGCGTCCCAAGGAGCAAGATAAAGGAGGTGACCGAAGAGGCCTATTCGCTGGCGAGGGAATATTCCATAGATACGGCATGTTTTGGCCATATAGGTGACGGCAACGTCCACATAAACTTTCTCTACGGGGAGGGTGATGAACAGCAGGCAAAGGTGGACAAGATGCTGGACCGCGTGATGGAGAAGGTCATCGCCCTGGGCGGCACCATAACCGGAGAGCACGGGATAGGCACGGCCAAGGCGAAACACCTCCCGTGGGAGATACCGCGTGACGAGCTGGAATTAATGAAATCGCTGAAGAAACTGATAGACCCCAAAAATATCATGAACCCCGGGAAGATATTTGTGTCATAGGGGCTCAAATTTTTGAACCCCTACAAACCTAGAGTTGGACAGTCTCGACCTTAATGATATCAGACGATGGGATGGTCTCGGACGTGGTTATCTCGCGCCCCAGGCCCTCGAAATCTCCCCCGCCCCTCACCATCATCTCTATGCAGGCCTCAACCTCTTCTCTGGATAACTTCTTCCATTTTTTGTCTTTTGGGCCACAGACCTTACATAAGGGGTTCTTGCCCTTTATCGTCCTCCTGAGCCCCTTTTTGTCCGCTATTATGGGCGGCAGGGTGTCAAATTTCTCCAGGTCGGTGCCTACATGGATTATGGCGCCCTGATTATTGGACTGGATGTCACGTAGCTCCTCATAATTTTTGGTCAATTTCTTGATTTCCGCTTCCGCCGGCCTGTGAGTGGCATTCTTCTCCAGATACTCAAACAGGAGTTCGTAGAGCCACACAAGGGCCTTGAGCCTGCGGACCTTTCTCCTGGCCTGTTGTTGTGCCAGATGATAGTTAAAGGTGAGCTGGAGCGGCCTGGGCCTTTCTAAATGTTCTAAAAGGACTATCTCTGCAAACTCGATACTCCTTTTATCCCCAGCCTTCTTGGCCAGAGCGAGGACGTCATGAAGTCCTTCTATAAAGAAGTTCTCTCCCTCAGAGAAGGGGGCCAACCCCGTCTCCCGTATCTCCTCAATCAGGTTTGAGGTGGTAGCGTAAAAGATAGTTGGAGTAGAGGGGTTTTCTCTCCAGGTTTTCAGCCAGCTGTAATGGTGGTTAAAGCTATCAGCCATCCTCTGAAGCCACGTAGGAAGGTTTAACTCAATTTTGCCTCTACCACCTCAAGTAAGGTTTTCTTGGTAAAGGGTTTCTCAAGGAAGACGAGCTGGGGGTCAATCTCTTCGAGATTCTTGTAGTCCCTGGCGGGAAAACTGCTGACAACGATAATAGGTATCTTCGCATACTCGGGTACACGCTTGAGATGCAGGAATAGGGCGTCACCCATCATGGCCTCGAGCAGGATGTCCAGTATAATCAGGTTGGGTATTTGTTTTTCCAACTTATCCAGGGCGTCATTGCCGTCGTAGGCGCTGATTATCTTATGGCCTGTTCCCTCCAGCATCACGGCAAAGATGTCCTGAAATCCCTGGTCGTCTTCAACAATCATAATGGTCTTACTGTTCTTCACGTTGTCTCTAACCGAGATTGTTGTGGTATGGTAAAAGTAAACGTTGAGCCCTTTCCTGCGCCTTCGCTTTCTACAGAGATGCTACCGCCATGGCCCTGTATAATGGCCTTGCATATGGCCAGCCCGACACCCACGCCGTCATAACGGGGCTTTTCCTGGTAGAACCTCTCAAATAATTTATCGTACTCTTTTTTAGGGATGCTTATGCCCATCCCTGTGTCCTTTACGCTGATCTCGACCGCAGAGTCCTTCTGTGTGGCCGATACGACGATTTCTCCCTTAGATGTGTACTTCACGGCGTTGTCCACTAAATTGTAGACTACTCTGGCAAGGTGCTCCCTGTCTCCGGTAATCTGTGGGAGTTCCCGTGGTATACGTGTTTTTATGGTTATACCTTTCTGCTTGACGACTATGGCGAATTCCGATAGCACCTTCTGTATCAACTCTTCTACCCGGAAGCGCTCTTTCTTGTACTTTACATGTCCGTACTCAATATTGGAGAGGTCAAGTACGGCGGTTATGGTCTTCTGAAGTCTACCGATATTGTGGTTTACTATGGAAAGAAGCCTTTCTTCCTTGGGCTCGTCCACCTTAGCCTCGCCCATCTCCTCAGCCCATAGGTCAAACGCCATCCTCACCTGGGCCAGCGGGCTCTTGAGCTCGTGGGTCACGTCACGAATAATACTGTCCTTTAGCTTGTCCAAAGTCCTTAGCTCTGTGTTCGCCCTTTCCAACTGTATGTTTTTCTCTTCCAGTTCTTTATTAATCAGACTGAGCGACTTGGTCCTTTCGGCTACGGTATTCTCCAGGTCCAGGGTATACCTTTGAAGCCTTTGCTCCAGCTTCTTCTGCTGGGTGATGTCCCTTGAGACCATTATTATCGCCTCAAGCCTCCCCCTGCTGGACAGTAAGGGAAATGATTCGGTAGAGACCACCTTGCCTTTGTCCGGCACAACATGTTCATGTGAGTTCGGCCTCAGATTCTCTATAACCTCGAGGTTCTTGCAGCCGTCACACGTCTGACCCTCACCCATAAACACCTCAATACAATTCTTGCCTATAACGTCTTCACCGTATTCGTCAATGGCTGCCTGGTTGACCCTCAGAATGGTGCCCTCCTTATCCACCACGGTTATAACGTCCCTGATTGCATCGAACATGGACTCCAGGTACTGCTTCGTTGACTCCAGCTGTTCGTTCCGTATCTCTATGGTCTGGGCCATGGTGTTAAATGAATCGGCCAACTGGCCGATCTCATCCCTTGAGTACACAGTAGCCCTCTGGCTGAGGTCGCCACTGGACATCATTTGGGTAACCCCTGTAAGATGAAGAATAGGGGCAGAAATCCTTCGCCCAAGGAAGATTACCCCTACCACCATTGCCAGAGAGACGGCAATTGAGACGGATAGTATAGTCCTGTCCAGGTCATAGAGTGTCTTATATGCCTCTTCTACGTCTATTTCAGACATCAGCGCCCACCGGTACTCAGGCAGCCAGTGCCAGAAACCCAGGACAAGAACACCCCTGTAGTCACGATATCCCTTGGCATCATAACCAGACTCACCCTTCAGGCAGGCCTGGACGCCTTTGGTTAATTGCCCGGTTTTCGGGTCTATGAGTTTTAGTTCAAGGGCCGTCCGCTTCTTTATCAGGCCCATATTCCTGAGGGTCGGCACGAAACGGGACTCAGTTATCATAAATCCATTTTTGTCCACCAGATAGGTCTCGCCTGACTTACCCATCTTTACCCGCCGCATCTCTCTCGAAAGAGCCACTACGTCCACCCTCAGGCATATCACACCAATTATCCGGTTGGCCTCGTCCCTTATTGGAGTCGAGACGAAGAGGGTTGGAACGCCTCTCTCCATCTCACCGCTTTCGTTGGCTATAGGGAATGAAGAGGGCCTTATATTGGACACAAAGGCCTTCCCCTTACTGGCCTCCTGGAAGTAATCGAATTCCCCTACGTTGATGCCAATAAAGTCATCTCTGGTAGACACCTTTACCTCCCCAAGGTTATCTATGATGGATATCTCTTTATAGCCACAGGTGTCCCTGAGGAAGCGCAGGTGGGAGGTCAGTCTGGCAAACTGCTCATCACCGAGAGAGAACCTTGTAAACGAGCTGGTCAGGACTTCATTGGCAAAGCTCTTTGCGTCGTATATCCTCTCCTCTAACCATGCAGTTATAATGTTGCCCTGTTTATATCCAATGCTCTCCAGGTCACGTATCCTTGCCTCCTGAAATGCCTTCCAGACACTGGGATAAATAATCACCCTGGAGACTAGTAAGGGGAAAAAGGAGAAGAAGAGCATGAGTAATATTATTTTACTTCGGATGGAACGGAACATTTCTTCTAATTATCCTTGGCTGCAAAATACGCTTAGGATGGCAAGTCTAACACATAAAATTCCACACGTCAACTGTACCGGGGCCCCCTTCGAGAAAGGTTGATATTGCCCCGTAAAGGTGATATAATTTTTTTGTTACAGACACTAAAATGCACACTAAGTTACTTGACACAAAAGACATAGCTTGTTACAGGAAGAATCTTAATACGGCCGCAGAGGCCCTGAAGAGTGGCGAAGTGGTGGCCTTCCCGACGGAGACCGTCTACGGCATCGGGGTCAACGCCCAAGACGGTGATGCAGTGGCGATGCTGCACGATGTTAAGAATAGACCCCGTGATAAAGAGTTCGCACATCTCATCTCAGACCTGGAAGAAATCAGCGGCCTTGTCGATATGCATCTTTACGCAAAAATCCTGGTGAAGAAATTCTGGCCAGGTCCACTTACCATCGTGTTCTCCGGACCGGGCAAGAAGGATGTAGGCGTACGTTTCCCGAGACACAAGGTGGCACAAGACCTCGTCAGGCTGGCCGGCGTCCCCGTCCTTGCCACCAGCGCCAACGTTTCCGGCAAGCCCCCTGCAACGGACGCGCAAAAGGTCTTAGAGTATTTCGGTAATAGAATAGAAATAATACTGGACGGTGGTCCGAGCACGATGAAAACACCTTCCACCGTTGTTAAAGTTACCAGAGGAGCATGCGTTTTACTCCGTGAAGGCGCTATCCCGAAAAAGAGAATCATGAGCTGTCTTAGTGCAGAGGTCGAGGTAAACTAATGAAGATAGCACTAGCATCCGACCATAGAGGTTATGAACTTAAAAATAAAGTGTGCCAGCTGTTGTCCAAACATGAACATACTATAGTTGATTGTGGTCCGAGCAACTCGTCAAATTCGGTGGACTACCCGGACTATGCCCTAAAGGTGGCCAAGGCCGTTTCGAATAAGGAATGCGACCGCGGCATTCTGGTATGTGGGACAGGTATAGGCATGTCACTTGCCGCAAACAAGGTTAAAGGCGTTCGTGCCGTAGTAGCCCATGATCTTTTCAGCGCAGAGATGAGCCGCAGGCACAACGATTCCAACGTCCTATGCATGGGCGCCGAACTGATTGCCCCGGGCGCTATCGCAATGAAGATAATCCAGGTATGGCTCGACACGCCTTTTGAGGGAGAGAGGCATGCCAGAAGGATACAAAAGATAACGGACCTGGAGGGTTCATGACCCAACTCTCTTCAACCTTTAAGACCGATATCGCTCACATAAGAGGCACTCGCCTTAAAGTCATCCTACTTGCATACACACCTGAACCGGAGAAGCTGGTTGCGCAGGCGGCGAAGCTGTGTTACAGCCCATCCACCATCGAGGAACTGAGGGAAAAGATAGATAAAAAGGGCCAGGAGAAATTCGTCAAAAAGCTGATCTCCATGGGGCATATGTCGCCCATAGAACATATATCCTTCAGTTTCGGGGTAGAAGGTATATCCCGCGCATGCACGCATCAACTGGTGAGGCACAGACTGGCCTCCTATTCACAACAAAGCCAGCGCTACGTAGGTAAACACTCCAAGAAAAGCGGGGGGGCCTTCGAATTCATCATCCCCCCCGGTGTAATCGAAGCGGGAAAAAAGGAGTGGTTTGAGGCCAGGATGGCGGAGGTACAGACTTGGTACGATGAGTTGGTAGATGCGCTGGGCGACAAGGGTGAATCCACCTATGAGGACGCTCGCTTCCTCCTGCCTAACGCATCTGAGACAAAGATTGTCATCACCATGAACGCCAGGGAACTGCTTCATTTTCTCAGGGTCAGGTGTTGCAACCGGGCCCAATGGGAGATAAGAGAGATGGCAATAGAGATGCTGCGAACCGTCAAGGTAATAGCCCCCTCCATCTTCGGCAACGCCGGCCCGGCCTGCGTGAGAGGCCCATGCGGTGAGGGCCCGCTCACGTGCGGTAAGATCGAAGAAGTAAGAGAGAAGTTTAGGGGTTTATAGCAAAAAAATGCCCAACAACTTCAAGGCCGACTGTGCAGCCACCGCCATAGGGAGTTTCCCCCATCTGGACCCTGACTCAGCCTTTGGACTTATCACAAGAACCCTCCCCGAAATCCCCTGCTGGCCTCAACTCCCAAAAAGGGGCATACAGGAAGAGATGTGCGTACAGTACACTGAGGGGATGCCGTTCTTCCATCTAATCCCGGAGAAGAAAAAATTTTATCTGGCGATCCACGATGACGTCTCCGAGCTGGAAAGCTTGTATGAAGGGTCTTCAACCAACGATTTTAGCGGTTTTGCCGTATCGCCGGGATATGCAGCCGGCCTCTACGCCATGGAGAAACATCTTTCGAAATTTAAACGCATCAAGGCCGTAAAGGGACAGATCGTCGGTCCGATCACCCTGGCCGCCAACCTGAAGGACGAAGAGGGGACTGCGGCACTCTTTAATACAACCTACAACGATGCCGTCATAAAACTTCTGTGCCTTAAGGCACAATGGCAGATAAACTTCCTCTCGCGATTTAATCTGCCGGTGATAATATTCGCAGATGAGCCGTTTCTTTCCTGCATGGGCTCGGCATTTGCCACCGTCAGCAGGGATACAATAGTCAATACATTCAACGAAGTATTCAGGAGCATAAAGTCGCAAGGCGCTATGGCCGCCATACACTGCTGCGGAAACACGGATTGGGGCATGATACTCGACACGGCGCTCGACATCCTCAGCTTCGACGCCTTCCTATTTATGGACAAAGTCCTTGCATACTCGACGGACGTACGTAAGTTCGTGGAACGGGGTGGAATACTGTCATGGGGTATTGCACCTACCACCGCAGACGGTCTGGAAGGTATAGACGCCGACAGCCTTATCGCCAAGATGGAAAAAGGGTTGGAATATCTGTCGCAGAAGGGCATGGACAAAAAGGTCGTTTTGCGAAACTCGCTCATAACCCCCAGTTGCGGCACCGGCACCCTCACGGTGGCAGAATCCGAAAAGGCCATGACCCTTACCTATGAGGTCTCCACCATACTCAAAGAAAGATACGGCCTGGGTCCCTGATTAGTCCTTTTTCCTCAGTGCCGTGTAATTCGCAAGACGTATGGAATTGGAACGCAATACCTCGCTTGTTTCCCTGCTTGTTAACACACTAAGTTCCTCTTCCGGATGGTAATCAGGCATCCGCCTGGAATACTCAGCGCATGGCATAATGCACGGGTGGAAATACACCTCGTTCATCCCCTGCGGCATATCGCTTATAAGAGAGGTGACGTACCTGGCGTTCATGTCCCCACTCTGAAGCAGGCCGTAAACCCTGTCGGTGAAGAGAAACCCATTGCCCTCCAAGGCCCCGATGCAGCGCCTTGACAGTATGGAGAACGTAATGGAATGAAATAGTTTGGAGAAAATCCTGCTCCTGTCACACTTCAGCGTGAAGAGGAGTTCTTCTCTCGGAAGCCTGAAGTTCTTTGTCCCAAGCCCCCTGGTGAGTTCCATGATTATGTCAAATACCCTGGGGTGGACGTGTATATTGAGGTGCCCGTTAATGAAATCAAGCCGAAGTCCGGTAGAAATAAATTTTTCTATCTGTGCCTTGATCTCGTCCCGAATCTCGCTGACGGCGGACGGGCTGAAGAAATACCTCAGCCCGGCAAGCACCGGGCTGTTACTAAAATTGTTATCTCTATCGACCAGACCTGGTATTTCTCTATGAGAGAGTACGGACTTCCCCTGAACCAGCACTATGTGAAGGCCCACGCTCAGTCCGGGATTTGCCTTCGCCAGCTCCACTGCGTGCCCAAAGGCCGGACCGCCCACCACGAGGCTGGCACCAGTCAGTATGCCCTCCCTAAAGGCCCTGACTATGGCCTCGTTTACGTTGCGAGATGTCCCGAAATCGTCAGCCGTTACTATCAGGGCTTTCACTATATCCTGCCGGCGTATCTCCACTCCTCCACGCTGGCCCGCAGGGAGATGAGGTTGTTCCTGTCCCAGAGCCTTCCCAACCCTTCCCGTATCCTGCCGTCCCTAAAGGCATAGACGGCGTCACTCACCGAGATTGCCACGTACTGCATAAGGCTTGGCTCCCTGTAGCACTCGTTTATACAGAGATTACATTCGTGCCGTTTAAAGGGCTTGCTGGCAAACTCCTGGATG
Source organism: Planctomycetota bacterium (assembly GCA_030623665.1). GTDB lineage: Bacteria > Planctomycetota > Brocadiia > Brocadiales > Bathyanammoxibiaceae > Bathyanammoxibius. The sequence goes on along the minus strand of JAUXLO010000001.1, from coordinate 5,305 downwards.
TCGCCTATCTTCCGGTTAAGTGTCTGACAGGGATAGACGTCCAAGAGCCAGTCTACATAGAACGATTTATATCCCCCGATACACGGAAATCTCGCACCCTCTCCATTAAAGTACCTTATCATATCGTCAAGGGAGGCGGTGGGGTTTACTACGCAGAATCGGGCCTTCAGGGCCTTAATGTCCATAAATATCTGTACCATCTCTTTCGGTGTGTAGTCTATAAGTCCGGCCGGATTAGAGCCTGCATAGGAATCAGAATATGTAACCATCGGGTAGGAGAAGGTCAGTCTGTCAAATCCCAGTCCCCCCAGGAAGTCCGGGAGTTTCATGTAGTCCTTTATCAGCTTACTCATTGTCACAGAAGCGATGGGATTTAACCCCAGCCCTTTAATCAGGGGTACCGCCTCTTTTATGGTCTGACATACGCCGGGCAGCTCGCGGTTTCTCTCGTGCTCCTTGGCAGAGACTGCGTCAATGGAGATGAAGACCGTGCTAAGCCCGGACTCCTTCATTGCGCGAACGTTCTCAGGACTAAGGTAAACGCCGTTGGTGGACATCATGGATATTATGCCCTTTTTGGAGGAATAGCCGACAATATCAAAGAAGTCGGGGTGCAGCAGAGGCTCACCGCCCACGAACGTTATATACCTCACACCGCGGTCGTAAAGGATGTCAAGTGCCTCCCGTGCGCCCTCAGCGTTAACGAAGACCCTGTCTTCGGGCACTACGTCGGGGAAGGAACAGAAACGGCACCTGGCGTTGCAGGCGTTAGTCAAGGCAAAATTGATGAAGCTGGGGCCACCGTTGGCAACGGCATCCCTTATCAGCTCAAAATTTTTCCTCAGACCATCCATAACTTAACAGGCCTTGCCGCTTTCCGCCTCCCTCCTCCTGATCAGAAACTGGATGAACTCATACCCTTCTCTCAGCAACCTCTTTGCCTCCTCTTTATCCCGCAGCATTCGCCAAACGGTCTTCGCTATATACCCGGGCCTGAAGTAAAATCTCCTGTAGAACATGGCAACCGCATTGTATATATCCTCGTTACTCATACGCGGATACTGCACGCTGCATTTCTGGTAGCCCCTCTCGCTGACCAGGTTATCCTCCACCAGATACCCCTTTTCCTTACATAAATCGTACATCTCCGTACCCGGATAGGGCGAGGCAAGCGAGACCTGGATGGTATCCGGGTCGACCTTACACGCGAAACGGATTGACTCCTCCACGGTTTCAGGCGTCTCTTCCGGCAGGCCCATTATGAACGCCCCGTGAGTCATTATATTGAGCCTCTTGCAGTTCTTCGCAAACTCCTCGGCCTGCTCCAAGGTCACACCCTTCTTCATGTTCTTGAGAATCTGCCGGTTCCCCGACTCGTACCCCACCAGAAAGAGCCTCAGACCGGAATCCTTCAACACCTTCAGGGTCTCATAGTCTACATTGGCCCGGCTGGAGGTGCTCCATGTAATACCGAGCGGTTTTAATCTTTTGGCAATTTCCCGCGCCCTGGCCTTATTCGCAGTAAAGGTATCGTCATCAAAGAATATCTCTCTCGCTTTAGGAAAATATTCAATGGCCAGCTTGACCTCTTCTATGACCCTATCCACGCCTCTCACCCTGTAGACGTTGCCGGTAAAGGTCTGTGGCCAGAGACAGTAGATGCACTGGGCGGGACATCCCCTGCCCGTATAAATAGAGACGTACGGGTCGCGGAGATACGGAATGGTATAGTTAAGATAGTTGAGGTCCCTCTTATATATATCGACCACGAAGGGGAGACCGTCCAGGTCCTGAATATATTCCCTTTCTTTATTGTGTACAATCTTTCCGTTACTCCTGTAGCTTACGCCGTCTATCTCGCCGAGCGGTCTCCCCTCGGCGTACTCCTTTAAGGTGTAATCAAACTCTCGCCTGCACACGAAGTCTATCGCGTCGGTCGCTTTGAGGGTCTCCTCAGGCAATATACTTACGTGAGGACCCACAAAGGCTATATTTACGTCCTTATATGCGGCCTTTATCGCCTCAGCCGTCTTAATATCCATTGAGGCGGAGGCGGCGGTTGTGTACATCGCGATAAACCCAAAATCCTTTAACAGGGGAATGGTCTGTTCAAGATTCAGGCGCTCCGCAGGTGCGTCTATTACCCGGCTATCCCGGATCATGGCCGCAGGGTAACAGAGCCAGGTCGGATACCAGAAACTGGTTACCTCCCGCCTCGCCTGGTAGCGGGAACCAGCCCCACCGTCAAAGTCCTCATATGTTGGCGGATTTAGTAATGCAACCCTCACCTCTAGCTCCCTCTTATTTATGCCTTTCTAGCGCAAAAGCAGTTAAAAGCATTTTAAACAAAACGCGCAGGTTGTCAAACCCTAACACGCCTCCGGCACCAAGGCCTTCTTTGGGAACTGCAAGTGGTTTGCCTTACACGGTATTGATGTATTGACATTAAAAAGACCCTGACCGATAATAGCCCAGAATTTACCGCCTATAAGAGCAGGAAGGCCAAAGATAAGCGATGTCAGAGACGGAAAGACCTAAAAACACGTTTTCCGATGCTAGACGCATCGTCGACCGGTCACGATTATTGACAGAGCGGCGAAATCCCGGGACGAAGGATATAGATTCCAAAAATACCCTGGAGATAATAGACATAATCAACAAAGAAGACGCAAAGGTGGCCCCGGCCATCCGCAAGGAGCGCAAGAACATTGCCTGCGCCGTGGAGTTGATAGTAAAGTCATTCAGGAACGGAGGCCGTTTGTTCTACGTTGGGGCCGGCACAAGCGGCCGGTTGGGCATATTGGACGCCTCTGAGATGCCACCAACCTTCAGCACGCTACCCGGGCTGGTTCAGGGCATCATTGCAGGCGGCAGGAAGGCCGTATTCCGCTCCGTGGAAGGGGCCGAGGATAGCCGCTCAGAGGGTACAGAGGCCATATACCGGGCAGGGGTGAGAAACACCGATACGGTAGTTGGAATCGCTACCGGCGGCACGACCCCATTCGTACAATCGGCCATAAAGACGGCAAAGAGGATAGGGGCCGGGACTATCTTCCTTACCTGCAACCCGGACACTAAGCCCGATACAGCCGTTGACGTCATCATAAGACCCGTCACCGGGCCGGAGGTGATCACCGGTTCCACACGGATGAAGGCGGGTACGGCCACAAAGCTCATCCTGAATACGTTAACCACCACCGCCATGATAAAGACCGGCCGGGTATACGGAAATCTGATGGTAGACCTGAACGCCACAAACAGCAAGCTCACCGACCGCAGCGAGCGGATAGTAATGGAGGTTACGGGTCTATCCCGGCGTGTGGCAAGGAGACTCCTGGAAAAGGCCCATGGGGGGACAAAGACGGCCATATTAATGCACCTGCTTGATATCTCCTGCGCGGATGCGCAGAAAAGACTCTCCCGTTCGAAAGGCTCCCTGAGAGATGCCCTGGAGAGTTATTCTTGACAAAGACAGCAATTAACCGTACTATAATGTTGTATAATATGTAGTTGTGCCCGTTTGACCTTCCCTTTCTCATTAGCGGGCCCAGCCCTGCATAGAACAGCAATTCCGAAGGTTATGCTAAAAAAATGGAACAATAGTAATGTCCTTCTCGCCTAAAAGGCCCTCTAAATCCCTTTACGTAGCCCTTTTCCTCTCGATTGTCCTGCTTCTGCTGACAATCGCCAGGCCGTGCAGCGCCTTCTTCATGGACTGGTACAGCAGCGACAGCGAGGTTAGATACAGGCTGTCTGGGGCTGTATGTTCCTACATCGAAAGGTTTTATGTAGACCAGGACAGGGTGCGTCCCCGGCAAATGCTGATCGAGGCGTTATCCTGGACGGAAAGACTCCTGCCCGACGTCTTAGTACAGACCTCCGAATCGTCTGACACGATAGAGATATTAACCGGCGGGGCAAAAAGAACGCTGCCCACCGACCGTGTAGAGACCCTTGACGACATGCTGACACTACTCAAGGACTCACTGCTCTTTATCCAGACAAACCGCCCGGAACCGAATAAGCCAAAAGCCAGCGAGGTCGAGTACACAGCCATAAACGGCATCCTCACGGACCTTGACCCACACTCCATACTGCTTCCACCGAAAGAATATAAAGAATTCAGGATAGGCACCTCCGGGAAGTTCGGCGGACTGGGCATGGTGGTTGGGATAAGAGACATGTTCCTCACAGTAATATCCACTATAGAGGGCACCCCTGCCCATAGGACGGGTCTCAAAAGCGGTGACAGGATTATGCAAATAGATAATGAATCCACGGTTAACATGTCCCTGTTCGATGCGGTGGGCAGATTGAGAGGCAAGCCGGACACGGAGGTCACGCTCCTGTTACATAGGGGTAAGACCTCTAAGCCCGAAATCGTTCACCTTAAAAGGGCAATAATCGCCCTGCCCAGCGTAGAGTCCCAATCCCTTGAAGACGGTTACGGGTACATAAGAATCAGAAACTTCCAGGAGGACACTACCGAAGATTTAGACAGACACATAAGTCACCTGAAAGCTGAAAGCGGGGGCATCAAAGGCCTTATCCTTGACATGAGAAACAATTCCGGAGGACTGCTCGACCAGGCCATAAAGGTGTCGGACAAGTTCCTCGAAAACGGGATAATCGTGGTAACGACGGGGCCGGGTAAAAAACGCCGCGAGGTAGAGGTAGCCGAGGAATCGGACGACGACCTGCTTACGTGTCCTCTAATGGTGCTTATAGACTCTGGCAGCGCCTCCGGTGCAGAGATCGTAGCTGCTGCCCTTAAGGAAAACAGCAGGGCGGTCCTTATAGGGGACAGGAGCTTCGGAAAGGGCACTGTTCAGCAGCTTATAGACATGGCAGACGGTTCAGCACTAAAGCTTACTATCGCAAAGTACCTCACCCCTCTATACAGAGACATTCAGACAGTAGGCATAACCCCCGATATCTCGCTTGTACCAGTGGTCGTTGGCAAGGAAGACATATATCTCATCAAGGGCAATTCCGGCATATTGAGGGAGGCAGACATGCATGGACATTTACACGGGTCTCCCAGCGCTCCGGAAGAATCCTTGGAGATACTAAGATATCTTCACATCCCTGAAGAACCATCCGAAGACGAGAATGTAAAGGAAGAAGACCCCTATAAGCCGACCGACCTGAGCAGTGACGACCAGGTTCAGCTGGTGATACGACTCCTTAAAAGCACAACCTCTCCCAGACGTGAGGAGATGCTGGAAGACATGCGGGCCACCATGGAGGAGCTCAAGAAGAGCGAAGAAAGACGTGTGATTGCTGCCCTTGATAAGGCAGGGAT
>JAUXLO010000128.1 GCA_030623665.1 Planctomycetota bacterium | reverse complement strand
CTCACCTCCTACAAGTTCGTCATCCACGGCGACGGCCAGCTGAGGGAGTGATCTTCAATGTGGGGTGTGCGCCATAGGCGCATCTGCCCTCCAAACCAACTGGCGGACTTTCAGCCTATGGCATGACGTCTCGACGTACACCAGGCTAGCACGTCTTCTTGCCCTTCGTCAGCTCCTTGAGCTTCGGGGGGATGACGCTGGCGAGGTCGATCTCGCGCGTGCCGTAGATGATCTGACACTGTACCCTGGACTGGGTCTTAAGAGACAGCCCCTGTATCTTCAAAAAACCCTCTGCGGCCTTATGGTCAAACTGGTCGGTCTTGTCGTAGGTGGCAAGTTCAGGTTGGTATAGCGACAGCGGCGAGCGGCGGCCTACTACAGTGGCCGCGCCCTTAAGGAGCTTCATCTTGACTGCGCCGGTGACCAGTCGCTGGGCGCTGAGGACGTAGGCGACCAGGTCGAGGTGTAAGGCCGAGAACCAGTGCCCGTTATATATAATGTCTGCATACTGGTTGGCCACGACGTCCCTGAAGCGCATGGCCTCACGTGTCATGACCAGTGACTCAAGTGCCCTGTGGGCGCTGTGGAGTATAACCGCTGCCGGCGCCTCGTAGACCTCCCGCGACTTTATGCCCACCACACGGCTCTCCACGTGGTCGATGCGGCCCACGCCATGCCGCCCGCCAAGTTTGTTAAGCTTTTCTATTATCTCAATCCCGTCCTTGTAATCCTTGTTAATACGGAACGGGACACCTTTTTCAATGCCAATCTCAATGGTCTGCGATTTTTCCGGACAGTCCTTGATGGACTTCGTCCACAGCCAGACGTCCTCCGGCGGTTCCGCCCAGGGGTCTTCCAGCGCGCCGCACTCGACGCTGCGGCCCCAGAGATTCTCGTCTATACTGTAAGGAATCTTCTTGCGGTCCTCCACCGGTATATCGTGTTTATGGGCGTACTCTATTTCCTCTTCCCTGTTCATGCCCCACTCCCTCAATGGAGCGATGACCTTTAGCTGTGGAGCCAGTGACTGCAGCGCCAGTTCAAAGCGCACCTGGTCGTTGCCTTTACCTGTGCATCCGTGAGCCACCGCCTCCGCACCTTCCTCCTCTGCCACCTCAGCCAGAAATTTTGCTATCAGCGGCCTGCCCAGGGCTGTTGCCAGCGGGTAGACACCCTCGTACATGGCGCCCGCCTGGAGCGCAGGCAAGACGAAATAGCGGACAAAGACATCGCGGGCGTCTAGAACAATCGCCTTGCATGCCCCAAGCTTCAGGGCCTTCTTCTTTATCTTGCCAAGGTCCCTTGAGTTGGAGCCGCCAAGGTCTACGGTGAGGGTAACTACCTCCAAGCCATACTCTTCCCGAAGCCACTTTATGGCCACGGAGGTATCCAGTCCACCTGAGAAGGCAAGTACGGCCTTTTTACTCATGTCTCTCTTCTTGAGGGTCTTGGGTTGTAAAAGGTAGATTAATCGTATGAATTTCCTGCAAAACTCGCTCTAATACCTGTGTCACTCTGAGTACAGCGAAGGATTCTATTAATGCTAAAGTGAGATTGCTTCGGGGCTTTGCCCCTCGCAATGACGGATCGTTTCTCATTGCGAGCGAAGCGAAGCAATCTAGGTAGGGGCACGTTGCAACGAGCCCCTACAAAACGCTTATATTTGTCCCATTTCCTCAGAATGTCAATCATGCAGAGGGAATTTTCAGATTTTGAATTATATCACTTGGGGGATTGTTTGGCTAGAAAGATATGGTAGTGAAAAAAAAGCCGCCAAGGGCTATGCAACGGGGGCAGCTGCACAACGGAGAGCCCTCAATGGTAGGAAGGATTCTCCTTTGCTTGGCGGCATTACTTTAGAAATAAGAAAGAGTTGTCAAATCTCAATAGTATGAGATGTATATGTATAACGGCCCTCAAAACATAATAGAAGTTAAAGGGTACTCCTGAGAATCATACACGGCGTATATCACCGGCCCTTCCATCTGGACTAATACCGCCCAACAGATGTCCCCGCGCAGGGTCCGAGATACTAGGCATGCCGTGCCCCGCGGTTGCCTTAGACCATATATATCAGCTTGCATGGAAATTGTCAAGTGGCAAGTCGGAAATTATTTTGGATGTCTGCCGGAGATGCCGCCGGCATAAGGCAATTAGAGCTAACAACTTAGGGAGTGATTACTTCGTGCAGGTAAAAAATTATTCATTGTATCTGCGGGACGCGTTGCTGGTATAATTAAGATTGACAATGCAGAGCGAAGAGCTTGGACCAAATAGTGTAACATGTTGAAATAAAAGGGACTTATGGGTGGACACAAATTACGGGAAAATTAAAGAATCCCTGCGGACGGTAGGCAGAGAGGCCACATGGGTGCACCTGGGCGAAGGGGCTGCCCTGTTAGGTACCATATTGCTGTTGCTCCTTCTGGTGGGTCTGGCATCTGCCGCACAGCTTTCATTAATTCCGTCTGGCCGTACGGGCTACCTCATACTCTGCATACTTATAACTACGTACATATCTTATCGTTACATCCTATCCCCTATCCTGCTCCTGGGGTCCGAGGACGGCTTGGCGCTCATCATAGAAAAGCGTCTTCCCGTGCTAAAGGACCTGCTTATAAGCTCTCTCCAACTTGGCAGGGATTTAGAGGATCCCAGAAGGGTGCAACTCTATTCCCACGTGCTTATTGGCGCGCTGTTTAAACAAACCGCAGAAGGGCTTAAGGGTCTAAAACCTGGTGATGTTGTTGAAAGGCGGCGCCTCATGAGGAATATGAAGGGGCTTGTGGCGGCCGTCACCCTCTTTGCGGCCCTTGTAGTCTTAAACCCCGGGTATATTGTGCAAAGGTTTCATCTCTTAATGGAACCGCAATATGCCCCATCTGCCCTAATTCAGCCCGGTACACCTATCATAGGTGATATTACCCTGACATATAGATATCCTGCGTATACCGGCCTTAAGCCGAGGACCATAAGTGGCTCAAGTGGTGATATAAGGGTACTTAAGGGGAGTGAGGTAGAGATATCTGCTCGATGCGGTCAACCTGTCACCTCTGCTGCCATTTTGATAAACGGGTCAACCAGGGTACCCATGATTCTAGAGACGCCGAACACTATAAAAGGGAGCTTGGTAGCGTTGGAAGGCGGCGAATACAGCTTTGAGACATTACCTGCTGGCGGAAGCTCTTTGCACAGGTCAGACTCCCGCCGGATTATGGTAGAGGATGACGGCTATCCGGAGATAGACATACTATCACCAAGGTCAAAAAAAGTGGCGGGTGAGAGAGACGTCGTTGGTCTTAAGTATTATGCTATGGATGACTTTGGTTTGAAGGAGATAAGGCTGGTGATTGGTGAAGGCCCCGGGGTCGAGGGGGTAAAAAAGAGCCTGAAGGTCATGAAAAGAGCTGAGACGGAATACCGGGACTCCTTTAACTGGGAACTCTCCACGCTCAGGCTCACGCCCGGCGAACGATTAGCCTACTATCTGGAGGCGGTGGACAATGATGCCGTCTCAGGGCCCAAGGTAGCCAGGTCCAGGACCCAATACATCGAGGTGTACGGCACACAAAAAAGACATGATGAACTCCTTTCACTACAGGATGAACTCCTTAAGGAGATGATACGGCTTCTGGCGGAAGAGCTGGTGAATCGGCCGGATGCCACAGCCTCAAGGGACGAGCTGCTGCTGCAGCAGGAGACCCTTCGGGACAGGACTATCAACCTGCTTGTGCTCTGTGACCGGGTGCTTACGGACATGGAGGAGGATGCACTGGCAAACTATGCCGTCTATTACAGCCTGCAAAACATGCGCAACATGATATCGCAACTCAGTGATAGTAAGGAAAAGGCACTGGAGGAGACAAGACTACGTGGCGAGATATTGCCCGTGAGCCTCCTGAACAAGCTCCAGGGGATGCAGGACGACGAGGTAGTGGAGATGGAGAACGACATTATGTTCCTGGTGGAGCTCCTGAGAAAACAGAGGCTGGATGACTTACTCAACCAGGACAGAAATATCGGGGGTGCGCAAAAGAACCTGACAAACCTCCTGTACGATCTTGCGCAGGGTAGGACGGATGAACTCGAAGCCAAGGCGATGAAGGAGATGCAGAGGCTGGAGGAATTGATGCGCTCGATGATGGAGAAACTTAGCAAGATGTCCAGCAACTGGGGCGATGAGTTCCTGAACCTTGAGGCCCTGAAGTCCCTGACGGAAGTTACGCTCAATAAAGACATGCAGGAGATGAGAGAGGCGCTGGCGAGGGGCGACCTTGAGGCAGCCCTTAAGGCGGCCCTGAGTGCGGTGAATGCGCTGGAGAAGATGTTGGCCGAGATGGAACAGCATGCCCAACAGTACGTAGACTCTACATATTCCCGCACCCTTCAGGAGATGAGCACACTTGAGAAACAGCTCAGGGAATTGGAAGAAGGCGAACGTGAAGTGGCGCAGCAGACGGAAAAACTCAAGAAGGATGTCCAATCCCGTGCCTTTGAAGAGATGGACAAGGCCCTGAGCGGATTCTTCGAGAGACAACTCGGCAGGCTTGAAGGAATGAATGAGAACCTTTCGCAGATGGAAAAAACCTTTGCCGGGAATTCCGACCTTCGGGAATATTCGCGCAAGGAGAGGGAGGCCGATAGACTGCTCAAGAAGAGGAATCAGGCGATGAGGAGTCCTTTCGTCTTCGGCGACTCCGGTGCCGGCGGCTTTGGCGAAGAGGAGTATGTCGAGCTAAGTGAAAAACTGCGGGAGCTTAACATGGCGAGGAACCGGGAACCGCTGCTCGATGCATACGACGTGATTTCCAAGGCACTGCCGGAGATGAAGGAAAGGCTCTCTCAACTTGGTGAGATGCTTAAGGGTCAGGATTTTAAGGAGTCGCTTAATCTGGCCAAAGAGACCCTGAGGGGTCTCAAATTCTGGGATTACGAGATAGAAAAGCGTTCCTTTGAGGAGTTCCAGCGCCGGGATGAGCAAGAAGGGCGTCCAAGTGAAGAGTCTCAGAAGATGTGGAAGGATACGGGCGAGAGGCTGGCCGGTGCGCGGGAGCTTAATGAGAAGATGGCCGAAGACCTGGAGTCCGTAAAGGAGTTATTCGAGAGCATGAAAAGGCGCGGGGTTACTCAGGGAGAGGCGGAAAGATTTGAACAACTGGCCGAGGTACAGGATGAGGTAAAGAACCAGGCCCGGGGCCTGGCAGAGTCCATGGAGGAGCTTGCGGCCAGAAACCCGTCCATGGGCGCCGAGACGGGTGAGAAGATGGGTGAGGCCCATGAATTTATGGGCAAGGCTGAGGGTGAACTCCAGGACAAGGATGGGCCGGGTGCCCTGATGGACGAGAGGGAGTCGCTCTACAGGCTCTCTCAGGCCAGAAAGAGCCTGGGCGAGGCCATGGACAGGGTGGCCAAGGGTATGATGTCTGGCGGGATCCCGATGCCCAAGTATGTACTCAGATACCGTGACAGGTGGGGTGATGGCAGGAGCGGCTTCGCTGTGGGTGAGGTAGAGATACCATCCGAAGAAGAGTACAAGGTGCCAAAGGAGTTCCGGGAGGATATACTTGAAGCAATGAAAAAGGGCCTCCCTGAGAAGTATCACGAACTCAATAAGGATTATTATAGAAAATTGGTGGAGTAG
>JAUXLO010000131.1 GCA_030623665.1 Planctomycetota bacterium | reverse complement strand
GGTTCTGTCAATAGTGGCGTCCTTAATAATGACGGCCTCTCCGTCCTTTGTCCCTCGCACGTCAACCTTTATTACCTTTGCGCCCTGCGCCACAGCCAGTTCGTACGCATAAATGGTGTTCTCCGGGGCCTCTTCCAAAACACCGCCGTTTGCAGCTATCAGCACCTCGCCACGCGCCGAAAGTGCCGTCACAACAGAAAGACACTGCAGGAAGAGAATTCCGCAAATTAATGTAACAGCCCTACTTCTCAACATCTAACCCCTTACACGAGAATTAACGACAAAATACTCAAAAACGACAGCAGCCTCTTGTCAAAACGGTATTATAGGCAGACTTTTGTTGGCGTCCTGCCCCACAAGGGGTATGTGCCAGCGAGGCTTTTCCCTCCAACTCAAACGCTGGGTCTTCGGGTCATAATACACCCTTTTTGCAAAGGTCTTGGCCCCTTTCCTCCTTACCTCTGCATTTGGCGAGCCGCTCAGTATCATCTTATTTAGCTTCCAGTCCCACTCTAAGACGTCACCAACGGCCTCAATCCCGCCTTCCTTCGTATCGCTATAGATAACGTCCCCCAGGGCAACTATACGTCTTACCTTGTTACTATCGCTAAGGAACGCGTTGAGCTGATTGCACTCAACTAGCTCTTCACCCTTGATGGCCTTAACGTTCTCAAAGAAACTTATCTTCTTATTCGCCTCATCTCTGACCATCTTTTTGCCCCAGCTTATGTTTGTCAAACCATGGCTCTCATCCCCTTCCTTGCCCTGAAAATACAGCGTCCCCTCGCCCAGGATCTCAATAACTTTGGTGTCTTTATTCCATACGGCCTCGTCTCCATAGACCTCTCTTATATTGTTCTCCTTGTTCTCCACAATATACGTTCCGCCTGTTGCGTTTAAACTCTTTACCTTGAGACCCTTGCCCTTTCCAAAACCGATTACCAGTTTTTGGCTGTTCATCTTGAAATCTCTACGGCTTAAACGAACGTCTTCTTCAAAAACCGCCTGCCCTCTCGACTTCTCGAAGTCCATCCTGCCCTTCCAGGTAATGGTAACATTTCCACTACCCAGCATTCCGTCCTCAGTGTCTCCCTCTTTGAAGCCCTTTGTGGTCAGTTGACCGCCATTCGGGGCAACAACCTTGTCCTCCGTTTGATGAAATATCATCTTGGGAGCGATTATAGAAGTCTTCTTCTCAAAGAATGCCGCATTGGGATCCCCTTTCAAGGTGGTAGCGTCCGACACCACATCCCAGATTAAAAAATCGCCTTTGATCACCTTTTCGCCGTCCGAGGCAGTGACGCTACCTTCACAGATAATCATCTTTGGTTTATCGCCATCCTTACCAAAGACAATTATCATCTTGTCGGAAGTCATCGTAGAACTACCCCTCCTGACCCTGACATTGTCATGAAAGGTAACCATGTTCGGTTCCTTCTCAAACACCATTTTTCCGTCACATCTGATGAAGAGCCTGTCAACCTTCTTCTTGCCCTCGTCCTTGTCTTCGTCATCCTTTTCCCCGAAGGAGACCATCAACAGGTTGCTTTTTGAGCCCTTGATCTCAGCCACAACGTTCTTTTCAATCCACATCCTCCCGGTGGCTATCTCGGCTTCCATGCCCACTCCGACAATGTGCATCTTCTCTCCCTCGACCACAACGGGACTATCCGTTTTAGCCTTCTTCTCGTCTGGATAGTACTGGAGACGTTCTGTCTTCAGCGTGGTATTGTCCCCCAGTTTGACTACAACATTGTCTGTCAGGACGCCTATATTTGTTTGCCTGTCCATCTCGCCCTTTTTGGCAGTTATTACAACGTCTTGGGTTTCAGACGGCTCCTTCTCTTCGGCAGAATCCGCCACCTCTTCTTCTTCAGAGTCTCCCATCTGCCCCATAGCGCCCTTCATATGGATCTCCGGCCTGTTGATCTTGTAAAACATGTCATTTATTAAAAACGCCTCCCTGCCCCGAATAGTAAAGACCTCTTTTCCCGTCTCATCGTATCTCGGCAAATAGAAGTTGCTGATATACTGTCTTACCTCAGTTTCTCCCCCCGCCTCCCGAAGTTCAGTGTAAGACCTCCCCTTGTACGTGTCTTCCATATCAGTAACCCTCTTCACGCTGTACCTGTTGGGAATAACGCCGAGCATCGACAGCAGAACAAGGAACAAAAGACACCCGAGTACAGAAAACAACGCTATCCTTCTCTTACTAATAACCATTCTGTTCTTATACGTACCTCTTCATTATACCTTCCCATTTACCCTGGGACTTTAACACCTTTTCCACCACTTCTCTCACCGCACCACCGCCGCCCGGAGCCTTTGTTACGTAATCCGCTGCACTTAATACCTCTTCGGGAGAATTGGGCACTGCTACAGAAAAACCCACACGTCTCAGCACAGGCAGGTCTATCAGGTCGTCCCCGACATAGCAAACCTCCTCATCCCTCAACCCGTGCTTCTCAATTATCTTCTCATAGACATCCAGCTTTCGCTGCGCCCCCTGATATACGTCACTTATCCCCAGTTCTCTGGCCCTGTGCTCAACGGCCCGCGAGGTCCTCCCGCTTATGATCGCAGACTTAAGCCCGGCACGGTGCCAGTACACTATCCCTGAACCGTCTTTTACGTGAAAGACCTTCATCTCCTCCCCACCATCAGTACAGAATATCCTGCCATCGGTAAGCACCCCGTCTACGTCGATAACCATAAGTTTTATATCTTCCAGTCCCACCTTTTAGTATCCCACGTCCAAGAGGTCCTGGACGTCCACCAGACCTACCGGCACATCTTTATCGTCTACTACCGGAAGCTGGTCTATCTTGTATTCCCTAAGAACCCTGTAGACGTCAGCGGCGAGGGAACCTGTCTTGGCAGTCCTCGGGTCTTTGGTCATTACCTCGTTTATTGGCCTGTTGAGGAAGTCTCGCCCCTTTTGCAGATATCTCCTGAGGTCTCCATCGGTGAAGAAGCCGCACAGCCGGCCGCTTGAATCTACGATACTGACCGCACCCGGTCTACCCCTGGTATTTGTCATAATCTCAAGTGCCTTAATGACCGGGGTGGACTCAGAGGTGACGGGATTGCCTTCCCCTGCACGCATGACCATATCAACGGTCAGCAGCTTCTTGCCCAGTTCTCCCCCCGGGTGATATGCCGCGAAATCCTCTTTCTTTAAGTCCTTCTTCTTGAATACCGTAAGTGCCAGCGCATCGCCAATAGCAAGCATGGCCGTCGAGCTCGCACTCGGCGCCAGTCCCAGGTGGCATGGTTCCTCCACCTTCCCTATGCCCAACACCACGTCGCTGTGGAGCGCAAGGGTGGACTCTTTATCTCCCGTTATTGCAATGACCTTTGCGCCTATCTTCTTCACGTGGGGAAGCAGCAGCACGACCTCTGTCTGTCCGCTGTTAGAAAGCGCCAGCACCACGTCTTCCTTAACCACCCTGCCCAGGTCACCGTGCCGCGCCTCCGCCGGATGGAGCCAATAGGACGGGGTTCCCGTCGAGGCGAGTGTTGCAGATATCTTTTGGCCCACTATACCGGCCTTGCCAATACCAGTCACCACCACACGTCCCCTGCAATTGAAGATAAGGTCTACTGCCTGCTGGAAGCCGTCGTCTATCCCCCGGATGAGGTTCTGTACGGCCCGGGCCTCGAACTCTAAGACCTCCTTTGCAAACGCGATGTCCTGGCTGGTCTCCTTCACAAAATCCTCCACTTAAACAATAAATTATATGCCTTAAGTAAATATTATTCAAGGACAAAGACCCCACATAAGACTGGCCACCTGCACGGGTTAAGGATTTCCGCTATCATAAATACAACCGTGTCCATATCTCTAATTTTAAATGGCATTTTCGGCAATCTGGTGATATAAGAAATAAATACCTAAAGAAGGATGTTCGTAGAAAAAACAGAAGTCGTTACTGTACTGGCACTAACGTGCCGGTCTGGCAAAATGAAAGACGGCCTTTGCGTCATCTGACGCCAGCCGCACCAGCTATTATGAACGGAGCAACACACATAAATACGGATGCCCGCCTCAAGAAGACAGAGAGGCTGAGAAAACGGAAGGACTTCGAAAGGGTTTTTGAGAGAAAGGTGTCATTCCGCGGCACAAATCTTGTCGCCTACGTGCTTACAAACTCTCTCGACTTCTCACGCCTGGGCATAGTTA
Organism: Planctomycetota bacterium; assembly: GCA_030623665.1. Classification (GTDB taxonomy): domain Bacteria; phylum Planctomycetota; class Brocadiia; order Brocadiales; family Bathyanammoxibiaceae; genus Bathyanammoxibius. The sequence continues at coordinate 1,402 of JAUXLO010000131.1, read as the reverse complement.
CAGGCAAAAAGGTCGGGGGCGCCGTGAAACGTAACCGCATGAGACGTCTTATCAGAGAGTGCTTCAGGTTAAATAAGTCGCTGCTGGGGACCGGACTCGACGTCGTTATCATACCGGGCAAGAATTTCCCCACCACTTTCAAGGGAGCGGAGGAGGAATTCAAGAGATTCATCCGCTGGTGCAACGCAAGGAGGGCCCGATGAGGTCTCTGGCAATTGGCATCATCAGGGTGTACCAGCGCTACATATCGCCTCTGAAGCAATCCAGCTGCCGCTACTTTCCCAGTTGTTCGGAATACATGATAGAGGCCGTAGAGAAGAAGGGGGTTATCGTGGGCGTTCCCAGGGGCCTCTGGCGCATCCTGCGCTGCCACCCCCTCGGCGGTTCAGGCTACAACCCCGTGGACTGACAGAAACACTTGAACCCCCATCGTGACAGAAACTCCCTGCACCGAAGATTTTGCTTGAATCTTTTTGGCTTTAATAGTAAGTTATTGCCTCACGCGATTAAGCATTCCATGGGGTGGCTGTGCTCTATTAAGGAAAGGTAGAGACAGCCTGTGCGATTACCCGGCAAGAACAGGGTAGAGATAGATCTTTCTTCCATTGCCCATAACGTCCGTATGATTCGCAAGCGAATCGGACCTGGCGTGGGCATTATGGGCGTTATAAAGTCAGAAGCCTACGGACACGGGGCCTCCCGGGTCGCCCGCCTCCTGCAATCACTCAACGTAGAGATGCTGGCCGTCGCCAGTGTGGAGGAGGGGATAGCGCTAAGGGACAGGGGCATAAAGATTCCCATCCTGGTGCTGGGCTGCGTGTTCCCGGAAGAAGCGGGCGTCCTCCTCAGATATTCACTCATACCAAATCTTTGTGACGAAGCCCTGGCACACAGGCTCTCCGCGTGCGCAGGGGCGCTTGGAAAGGTAGCAAGCGTACATGTGAAGATTGATACGGGTATGGGCAGTATGGGTGTCCACCATAGTGAGGCGGTAAGGTTTATTAGGGAGGTGGCGGATACTGAGAACCTTCTAATCGAAGGTCTCTTTACGCACTTCAGCTCTTCCACTGAGACAGACAGTGGCCATACCCACGAACAACTTCGCATATTTAACGATGTCGTAAGAGAAACTGAGGCCCTGGGCATTTGCATACCGCTGAGACATGCGGCGAACAGCGGGGCGATACTGAGAATGCCTGAGACATTTCTTGACATGAACATGGTACGTCCGGGTATGCTGCTCTACGGCCTATGCCCGTCATGCCCGGATACTGATCACATAGCGCACTCTATAGGCGTCCGTCCGGCGATGACGCTTAAGACCAGTCTTGGTTTTATAAAGAACATTTCCGCCGGGGAGACGGTCAGCTACGGCCGCACGTTTAGGGCCCAGAGGCCGACC
>JAUXLO010000109.1 GCA_030623665.1 Planctomycetota bacterium | reverse complement strand
GCTTTATCAAATTTACGTCCAGTTTTAAGGACGGCAAGCCGGATTCGTAACATCTATCTACCGTAATATTGTTCTTTCTGGCTTCGGGGGCAACAAAATCAACCACCTCATCAACCACTTTGTTAACATTGTGTTCTACAAACCTTGGGCGTTCCTCATGTGCGAAGCGTAGGAAGTCGCTTACAACCTCCTCCAATCTTTGCACCTCTCGCTGGAGGCCCTGAACCCTCTTTTTAACGTTTTCTCCCCGGTCGTTTATACTGTTGTTGACTTCTTCTTCCAGGAGCTGGAGATTAACGTTCAATATGCTTAAGGGGTTTCTAAGCTCGTGGGCCAGTCCAAGGGCCAGGTTGTCGAGATAGGGAGGGAGCCACAGGTCCTTTTTGGTTCTATGCGCCTTGCCTTTACTCTTCCTTCGGTAAAAGACGTAAAGGAGCATCGCAACCGTGACCACAATCAGTACGGCTAAGATACCACTATCCACCATCACGTACTTATATAAGGTATGAGCCAGGAGGCATCTTAACCTGTTAAGACCCCCCGGCCCATTGCCCTTTTGACAATATTAGGATGCTACTCTGATTACATTCTGCGCCTGAAGTCCCTTGTCGCTATCAACGAGGTCGAACTCCACGTTCTCACCATCTTCAAGGGTCCTGAAACCATCTCCATTGATGCTAGAATAGTGAACGAAGACGTCTTTGCCTCCTTCGTGCTCTATGAAACCAAACCCCTTTTTCGCATCAAACCACTTCACCTTACCGGTGACCCTTGTCGCCATTCTAATCTCCTCATATATTCAAAAAATTAAGAATACTAGAACCATAAACTGCGGATAAAACAAATATTTGTCGATCTTCTTATTTCCGTACCTCCTATGCAAAATAATTGTGAAATTAGTTTAGAGAAATATCGGTTGGGAGTATTAGCTCACGGGTGAACTGGTTGCCTGTTCCTTTAATACTGCCTTTCTCGAAAGCCTTATGCGCTTCTGGTCGTCGATGCCGATGACCTTCACTTCTATTTCCTGTCCTACCTTGACGGCGTCTTCCACCTTCTCGATGTATCCGTCTGACATCTCGGATATGTGAAGGAGCCCGTCCTGACCGGGAAGCACCTCTACAAAGGCACCGTATTCCTTCACGACACTAACCTTCCCTGTGTATATCTTCCCCACCTGTACTTCTTCTGTCATACCCTCTATAATCTTTTTCGCCTTTTCGGCGGCATCCGCCTCCGGAGAAGATATGACGACGGTGCCGTCGTTTTCTATCTCTACCCTGGCGCCCGTATCTTCCTGGATCTTCTTCACGTTCTTCCCGCCAGGGCCTATTACGAGGCCAATCTTATCCGGATTTATCTTTATTCGCAGCAGTCTTGGGGCATGGTCGGAGATCCCCGCCCTGGGCTTGTCCAGGACATTTAACATCTCTTTAAGTATGTGTATCCTGCCCTCCCTTGCCTGCTCCAGGGCCTTCCTCATAATCTCTTCGTTGAGCCAGGGTATCTTTAAGTCCATCTGAAGGGCGGTGATGCCTCTCTGGGTGCCGGCCACCTTGAAATCCATGTCGCCGAAATGGTCCTCCGTGCCCAGGATGTCTGAGAGGATGTACACTTCATCGTCTTCCTTTATCAGGCCCATGGCGATACCTGCCACGGGGTCCTTTATGGACACGCCTGCATCCATCAGGCAAAGGGTACCACCACATACACTACCCATAGAGGAAGAACCGTTGGATTCGAGGATATCTGATACTAAGCGGACGGTGTAGGGAAAGTCCTCGCGCTCCGGCATAACGACCTCTAAGGCCCTTTCGGCCAGGTTGCCGTGGCCGATCTCCCGTCTGGAGGGCCCGAAGACATTCTTTGTCTCTCCCACGCAGAAGGGTGGGAAATTGTAGTGTAGCATAAACTTCTTCGAATATTCCTCCCCAAGCCCGTCTACCTTTTGCTCATCCATAGAGGTGCCAAGGGTGGCCACCACCAGGGCCTGTGTCTCGCCCCGGGTAAACAGTGCGGAGCCATGGGTCATGGGCAGAACGCCTACTTCGCAGCTAATGGGTCTTATTTCATCGAAGCCTCTGCCATCTACCCTCTTATTATCGTTTAATATTTGTTCTCTAACGGCCTTACGTTCCATCTGATCAAAGATGTAATTTATGTCTTTATCTTTGGTCTCGGCCCCCTCGGCCTTGCAGTGTTTCTCTATGAGGGCATTGCGTATCTCATTAAGCGCACGGTCCCTTTCCTGCTTTCCCGGCGTCTGGCTCTTCTCTTTCACCTGGTCATAGGCTTCTTTCCACACGGCGTTATAAAGCCCTTCGTCTGTCTCAATCTCAGCGACCTGTTGCTTCTCTTTGCCGCATATAGATATGAGCTCCCTCTGTAACTGCACAATCTCTTTGACCGACTCCTCAGCAAAGACCATAGCCCGGAGGATATCGTCCTCAGTTACCTCATTCGCCGCGGCCTCTACCATCAAAACGCCATCCTCCGTTCCCGAAAGCACCAGGTCCATGGCGCTGTCTTTAAGTTCCGAATGGGTAGGATTTAACACAAATTCTCCGTTTACCTTTCCAACCCTGACCGAACCTGCGGGTCCTTCAAAGGGAATTGGAGAGATGGAGAGGGCGGCGGAAGCTCCTATCATGCCCAATATGTCCGGGTCATTTTCCTTGTCTACGGAAAGGACTACACACATTACCTGCACATCGTTACGGTATGACATTGGGAAGAGGGGCCTTATAGGCCTGTCCATCAGCCTCATGGTGAGTATCTCTTTTGCAGTAGGCCTTCCTTCCCTTTTATAGAAGCCCCCGGGGAATTTCCCTGCTGCATAGGTCTTTTCCCTATAGTCCACTGTGAGGGGGAAAAAGTCTATATCCCTCTCCCTGCCGGCCACTGCCGTCACCAAAACCACGGTATCACCATATTTGACTGTCACCGCACCGTCTGCCTGCCTGGCTAATTTATTAGATTCAAGACTTAATACTCTATTGCCGATGGATTTTTCTACCTTGTGTATGGCCATATTCTTCTTTCTTATTTATCTTTGCTGAGCAAAAAACACTGCAAATTAATCCGCCTAAACGCTTTTTTCTCTTATTCCCAACTTGCTGATTACCTGCTTATATCTCTCTTTATCCTTTTTATCGAGATATTTTAGGAGGGAAGACCGCCTGCCAACCATCTGCAGCAGTCCTCTACGGGAGGTGTGGTCTTTCTTGTGTTGTTTGAGGTGTCCGCTTAAATAGTTTATCCGTTCGGTAAGGAGGGCTATCTGAACCTCTGGGGAGCCTGTATCGTTTTGGTGTGTCTTAAGTTCCTTAATAACTTCCGCCTTACGTTCCTTCCCAATGCCCATCTACTAGGTCCTTCTCCAATTATTCATTTGAGACGCAGATTCTACGGATTACAGAAGCATATTGCAACAGAAAAATGCTACCTGGACGGAATTTCAGCTCCGACAGCCTTGGTGTAGTCCTCTGCCCACATCCTGTCCGGTGCCAGGAACGTGGCTACAAGAAAACGTCCTTTACGGTACACTGTGGAATAACGTCCATTTTTGTCCTCAAAGCACTGAAGTGTGCCTTCAAGTAAGGGAGTTTCACCCCACGATTTTTTAAGCCTGACGAGGCCCTTCCATGCCGTGCGGGCACTCTCAGCCTCAGGGTATTTAACCAGCATGAGCTTCATGGCGGGCAGGTCTTCCTCCAACATATATTCCGCCACCACCACCTCAGTCTCTTCCCCCAGGCCGAAGACGTTCTCTTCGATAACCTCATCGCTTATATAAATATTATCAAGAATTATCCTGTTGTGAAAAAACTTTGTGTTCCCCTCAAGCAGCCCCTGATCCGGCAGATAGTTCAGGAGAGCGGGCCGCAGGGACTCGCCGTGAGGTAACCCGTCCAGGATTGCCTCTGCGGTGTAGACTACCTCGTCCAGACCCACATCATCCCCGCTGGGCTCAAAACGAATGTAGTGCCTCCCCTTCCACACCCACACGTAATTCTCGAACGTTGTGGCCTCGTCCCCAAGGTGGTATCTGTTGCCCGACCGGTCAAAGGTATATGCCCCAAAGGCGTCATCGCTTTTGTCAAACGCCCATAACTCAACCAGCATCTCCCTTCCCTCCCCGTCTCCATAAAGTGCCACGGTTACCTGCCTGTATGAATAAGAGAGGTAGGGATCGGCGCCGCCGTCTATGTACTCATAAAGACCGTTTTCTCCTTTGTATACCGTGGGATCTTCCAGCAGCGTCCATTCCCCTATCACCCTGGGGAACAGCTCCTTGCCCCTGGACCTTACCGGTTCCTCAAATCTTACAGGGAGCTGAGGCTGTATGCCTTCGACCACGATGGCCGCCGTTCCGACAACGGGGCACGCATACTCGCAGAAGCTGCAGCCGTTACAAACGTCTTCCCTCACAAACGGTCGCATTATCTTACGGCCCTTCTCGTCGGTGTACGTGTTAAAATGGATGGCCTTGGTGGGCACCGGACAAACCTCTTCACACACACCGCAATTAACATCATGCCACTCTTTCTTTAGGGCGGGCAGCCCTGCATAACCCACCCATGGGATGCAGCGGCTTCGGTCTATGAGCGCCTTGCCTATGGCCGTCTTCTGCTTCATCGCTAGTTCCAGGGGCTTTATGGCACCCGAGGGGCAGACATGACCGCAGAGGGTGCAGGTATACTCACAGTGGCCTATCCGGGGTATCAGCCGCGGTGTCCACGCCGCCTCCAGGCCAGCCTCTACCAGGGTGGGATGCAGCCCGTTGGTCTTGCATACCTTCATACATTCCCCGCATCTTACACACCTTGCGAGAAATTCCTCCTCGTCCACCGAGCCGGGTGGACGGATGACCGCGTGTCCCTTGCCGGACCTCCAGGGGAAATTGAACCCAAGCATCGGCACGGCAACCACGCCGGCAAGACAGGCCGTCACCAGGCCCCTCCTTGAGAGGTCCACCTCCCTGAGCTGGGGGGTACTGCTGCCTCTGAAGCGTATGCCGTCGCTGGGGCAGACCTCCTGACAATCCATGCAGAGGACACATTCTCCAGCCAGGGTGGCCCTGCCTTCCTCCGTTATACATCCCATCCGGCAGCCCTTCTGACAGATACCACACACCTCGCAGTCCTCTCGTACCCTCCTCTGGAAATAGGCGCCAATAGACGCCAGCGCCAGGAGGGCGCCCATCGGACAGAGGTCTCTGCACCAATACCGCCTGAAGACGAGCCCAAAAGAGATGATACCCGCAAAGATAATCAGGAAGGCCATATGATTGCGGAAGAAGGGTTCACGTTCCACGAACAGGATTTTGTCCGAAAACTCGTGCATGGGCGCCGTCAGCGGACCTGCAACCGGCAGCCCGCGGAGAAAATCAAAGATACCTGCCAGAAGTGCCACCAGATATGGGTGGATGAGGATGGAATAGGTATTCGTCGCCAGGCTCAACGGGTCGAACCACCCCACTATCTGCCTGCTCAAAAAGAGGCTGAGTAAGAGTAAGGCGAGAAGATAATATTTTAGCCGCCTGCCGTCATAGACCCTCCACCCCGTATATGTCTCGTCAGCCCTCTGTCTCTTAAAGAGTTTGTCCGTCAGGTCAATGGTGGTGCCGAACGGGCAGACCCAGCCGCAGAAGAAGCGTCCCATAAACAGGGTCATGGCAACAAGTACCAGGGCGGGCCAGTACTGAGAGATGAGGTCCTTTGCAGCGATACTTGCACCCAGGCCGGAGAGGGGGCTGAGACGCAGGAATATGTTGTTGCCCGAAAAATTGGCAGAGGTCAGCGGGTCCAGATATATCAAAAGTATCAGGAACGCCGCTAGGCTGAGGGCCTGCGACCACTTGCGCAGGTTATAGGCCCTGAAAGGGCTTTTTTTGTTCTGTAACATCTTGTAAAAATTAAAGCTGCATCTTGACCCTAGCAGTCGTGCTTCTCAAGAAAATACTTTAGCGATCTATTTTTCTGCTTTGCTGTTTCTATAGAAAAACTCTTCAGAATTTCTAATAGGAAATCTATTCTGGAATCGAATCTTTGGAGAATTAAGCTATTAAATTGCTCTTTAGTTACATCATCTGTAGTGCTACGTTGAGGAATTTTAAATTTTGTACAGTCTTCCACATTTAATCCAGCAAGATACCAGCTTTCTATCTCCTTTATAACTACAACAATCCTATCTTTAACGATACTTAATTTATCCTGTATTTTTCGTTTTCTTGCTGTTACACATGGCACATCGTCAATGTCTTTAACGTAGACATAATTAGCATTCATCGCTTTAATACTCTTAAGGAAGTTATCAATTTTTTCTATT
>JAUXLO010000046.1 GCA_030623665.1 Planctomycetota bacterium | reverse complement strand
GTGGCCGTCAAAGGATGGGTAGAATCTTCCGAGCTTTCATTTATAGAGGCGGCGAAGCAGGTGGAGGTCTATGGGCCGCGAGCACATATTTTTACGGACATATCCAGAGACGGAATGTTGCAGGGCCCTAACGTAGAGCTGCTCGAGGAGTTGCTCGACGCCGTGAAGGTGCCGGTTATTGCCTCAGGAGGCGTTACCACGCTCGACGATATTAAGGCCCTCATGGGATTGTCTGTTGAGGGTGCCATAATAGGCAAGGCCCTATACACCGGCGCTGTAAGCCTTTCCAGGGCCATAGAGATGTCCAAGACCACCACGTAACTCCCAACGATTGACTCAGGAACAAGACTCGCCCGGTCAGCTCAAAAACCTGTCCACTCAAAAGTGAGGACATCTAAATTCTCTTGACATTACGCGATAAATTAACATAAAATATTGTTATGAGATTGAGGAATAAGATAGGGATAGACGAAAGACAGCTCTTAAGGCGATTTAAAGAGAAATATAATCTTACGTGGGCCAATGTGGCAAGGATTTTTGGACGAAGCATGTCCTCTGTGATGCAATGGCTCTCTGGCCGCAGGAAGATCCCTGCCAGCACCATGCGACTATTGAGAATATTTATTGACCACCCACAAATCTTTGATAGTTACAGGATTGAGAGATGAGGTATATTTTTTTGCCCGTATATTGCACATTTGCACAGTTTGTGCTTGACAGTGTGCAAATGTACAGTTAGATTTAGAATAGATGGCTGGGGTTTTTCCCCTGCGAATTTCGGTTTTGAAAGGGAGTGAATGATGCAAGAGGTCATTATGTCTTACATGAATCTCTACACGGCCATAGCCGCGGTAATCGTGTTATTAGGGCTTGGGTACTTCCTGAAGAGGCGGTATACGGTCAGCCCGTACAGGTACGGTGGCGCAATATTGGTTGTAGCAATCTTCCTGGGTCTGGGCTGGCTGGCTGTGGTAAAGTACGGTATCGGCCTATACTGGATAGGCGGGCTTTATGCCCTTATACTGGTCGGCTACGCCGTAAGAAGCTACTATCATGTCACTTGGCACGATATTAGCGGGAGATTCTATCGTCCGAAGCCGACGACCTAAAGGCAGTATCTTTGCGCAACTGATTGAAAGATACCCCTCTTTAGAGAGGTATCTTTTTTAATTTTTAGACCCTTGACATCCCACACCTTGCCGTCTACAATTCGTCCTTTCTTACTCGAAATGAAAGACATCTCAGACCTAGTAGATAGATTTGGCCGGCCATACTCAGAGGAGTTAGGCATAGACCTTGATAGTGGTAAGGAGGATGAGGTCTTCAAGTGGTTCCTTGTCAGCATCCTCTATGGCAAGCGGGTAGAAGAAGACGTCATCACCAATACCTACAGGGGTTTTGAGAAGAAAGAAGTTCTCACACCAAGGGCCATCTTAGATACAGGCTGGCGCAAGCTGGTTATAATCCTGGATGCCGGGGGCTACACCAGATATGATTTCAACGCCGCCGACAACCTGATCAAGATATCTGGGGAACTCCTGTCAGGATGTGGCTCCCTGACGGCACTTCATAAAAAGGCCCTGGATTCAAAGGACTTAGAGCGACGGCTTCTGGAGTTCCGGGGTGTAAAACCCGCCACCACAGGCTTTTTCCTCAGAGAGATGCGTCATGTCTGGACCAAGGCAGACCCGGAGATCAGTCCCTATGCAGAGCTGGCGGCGGAAAAGCTCAAGATAAACCTGAAAAAGCTGGACAGACACACCAAAGACTTCGTTCGTCTTGAGTGTGCCCTGCTAAGGATAGGAAAGAACTATATAAGAAGGAATAAACCAATCCCTGTCGGCATTTAGTTTTTCCCCGTAGGTGTCAGGCTAATCCAACAGATATTCCTGCTCTATGTCCTTATACCTTACCCAAAATGATTTTCTGCCATCGGTTTCTATTACTATGTGTGCACCGGTTATGGTCTGAACCTTTCCCGTGCCTGGAAAGGGCTTATGCATGATGAAACCGTCTTCTCCGCCGGTCTGATAGATATCACTCCCCAGGGGCCGGCCTGTGCGCCTGTCCTTATAACTCAGTAGCTTCTCAATCGTCCCCCTTGCAGGGATATCACGGCGCCGGCCGCATGATATGATGGAGACCTCCGGCCTAAGGGCCTCAAGAAGCTCATGTCTGCTGGCCCAAACAGAGCCGTGATCGCTTACCTTCATTACCTCCACCTCCTTGAGCCGGTGGACAAAGCGCTCCTCTATATTGTGATAGGGTGCCCTGTCATAACCGCAGATGTCGCCGCCGAAGTACATATCAAACCTCTTGTAGTGGAGCACAAAGACAATGGAGAAATTGTGCTCGCTGGCCCGGCGCTGCACCTCCGGGTCAGAAAGTGCCATTGACTCAGCAGCCCTGGACCTGTTAAACATGCTATTAAAGGCAATGACGTCTATGCTGATTTGATCGCCCAGGTTAATCTGTTTCTGCCGGCCCGGGGCCATGGGCCGGAAGCTTATGGTCTCTCGCTTCACAGCGGCACCTCCGACCCACTCCCTATATATATGAAAGAGTCTGGAACGGGAGGGTATCTCCAGGCCCCTGTCTATTACCTTCTTTATCCTTATATCTGGCGTGTGCAGGAGATACGCAAGCCCTGCGCGAGAAACCTCCCTGGGCCACCCCATGTGGTCTTCATGGTAATGGCTGATAAGGAGATAATCTATGTCGTATTTGTGGACAAAATCCTTCAAATACCTGTGAAGGATTTTGGCCTCTTTCCCGGCCCTCTTGTTATCCTCGCCGACATCGACCACCATGACCTTACCCTGGGGGGCCTCTATAATGATACAATCCGCCTGCCCCACGTCCAGGACATGTATCCTAAGCTTGTCTTCTGAACGGCCTGCCACATTGACGGGTATCAATATCGGCAGGGAAAAGACAACGCAAGCCGTCCATACCCTTAGTGTCTTTCGCACATCCATACACTATCTGTCAAAACGAGTAAGAGGCCGTCAATTACTACTTAACAGAGACCCCTGCTTTGCGGGCCTCCTCAAGTTTTCTCTCGAATACCTCCATACTCTTCTGGAAAATAATCAGACCCTTACCGAGTTTCTGGATCTTCGTGTTCAAGTTCTTTATCTTATCCGAGATTACTTTAGTATCCGCCTCCATTGCCTTCTTTACGTCCTCGAGGCCTCTCTTATAACTCAAGTTTACCTCCTCAAGACTTGCCGTAAACCGTACGAGCTTCTCTGTAAACTGGTTCAGCTTGACGTCAAGGGCGCTGATAGCTTTCTTTAGTTCTTCTACCTTCATGTTGTTGTTATCCAGGGCCTGCTCCAGGGGCTGCAACCTCTCTCGAGTGTCCATCTTTGTGGATGTCACCTCCTGGTCTACGTACTCCTTAACCCACTGCTGATTGGCACCACAGCCCGCTAACAGTAAGAGGCACAAGAGCGCTTTTACAAAAGACATTTCTCTCATTTTCCAATCTCCATTGGTTATTGTACCTGCATTTGGAACGGAATTTTTGTAGCGTCGGGCCTCCGTACCCGGCGCTTTTTACTTAGGCAAATCCTTTAACAATCCCCTGAGTCTCTGTTCCAGAGACTCAGCGTCTCTCTGAGGCAGTTCCGCCATTTCCGCGCGTATCGCCCTCTGTGTATCCTTTAGCTCAGATATTCTGTCATTCAATGCCGTTATCCTTTTGTCCAGTGTATCTATGTCATTCATTATGTCCAGCCTTAGCCCACTGACCTCCTTGTGGTATTGCTGATACCGCTGGTCCACGTGCTCGATGTGCCTTGAGACGTCGCCTATTAGCTCACGAAGTTTCCCCAACTCGTCAGCTAGATTTGTAAGGTTAGCCTCCAGAGGCTGCGATAGTTTGACCTCAACGCCCGGTGGGCGGACTTCTTCCAGCGCCGTTTCCGGTACCGTTGTCCCTACGGCTTCTGGCGCCGTATCGGTTAGCGGCATGGCTTCCGGCAAGATTTGCACCGTAGACTCCAGCTCAATAAGTCTGGTGTCCATCTCGTCAATGTCTTCTCTCAGCCACAGCAGTTCCTCTTTATTCTCCTCCAGGGTCTGTTCCAGTGATTCAGATGTCTCAAGCCCGACACCTAACCCCTTTACCTCTTCCCGTAGCGATTTCAGCCCCACCTCGGTCTCGGCAAGACCATCCTCCAGCGACTCGAGCCGCTCAGTCTTCACAGACTCCAACTCCTGCCCCACATAATCCTTAACCCACTGCTGATCGACACAGCCTGCCGCTAATGTCACCATTACAATATACGGATAAGAAATACACCACAAAACAGGGCCCACCCGGCCCCTTTTCTTAGGCATGATAGAATCCTTGAATCACGGTCCTGGTAAGAAACGCCACTATGAGAAAAACAGAAACAGACATCACCACCGCCTTCCACATCTCTACCCTTTGCAGCAGAAAGACGAAGGCACCTATATAGCAGAACCAGGCAGGTGAAAAGAGGATAAGACCCTTGGCATAGGAAACCGTCGCATCAGTGCCGGCCTCACGATAAATAAACGTCGCCGTAATAATGCTCAGCGCAGGCATCATAGCAATAAAGGAAGATAAAATGCCCTTTCTTGCTCCCCCGAAATAGCTTACTGCGCTTACGATAATGCCTCCCACAATAAAGTAAAGGAAGTATTTCAGACTCAATCCCTTTCCTCCCGCCTTTGCACATTAGATACAAGACCTTCCACCAGGATGTCTTCTGCACATCTCCTCACGCAGACATCCTTCAACGCCAGGGCGTCCACCACCTTACCCACTCCGATTCCCGACACTGGCTGGGGCGCCTCCGTCCCTCCGATTATCCTCGGTGAGATAAAGACCATCACCCGGTCTACCAGTCTGTCTTCGAGTAAAGAGGCGGTAAGAGTACTCCCTCCGTCAACAAAGATATTTGTAAGCTGTTCCCTGCCCAACACCTTCATCAGTTCCCGAAGGTCTACCCGGTTGTCCTTGCCCTTGACCGTGATCGGCCTGCAGCCCGCCTTCCTCAGCCTGTCCAGGCGTTCGGCCGGTGCATGCTCGGTTGTTGCCACCAGCACCTCGGCCTCGGATATAGTACGTACCAATTGAGAGTCCAACGGCAGACGGGCCTGCCCGTCCACCACCAGCCGCTTAGGATTTCTCCCGCCCCCTGGATGGCGACAGGTTAGTAACGGGTCGTCCCTGAGCACCGTACCGATCCCCACCATTACCGCGTCCACCTGGGAGCGAATTTTATGGACGTATTCCCTCGATTCCAGTGAAGAGACCCAGCGGGAATCCCCTGTGTGGGTTGCCGTCTTCCCATCCAGACTCATGGCCCATTTAGCGACGACGTATGGTATTCCCACCGTCATCAGTTTAAAGAAGGGGGCATTCAACCTCTTGGCCTCATCCTCCGCCACTCCGGTAACCACCTTGATACCCGCCTGTCTCAGCCTCTCGGCACCCTTGCCGGCCGTTTCGGGGTTTGGGTCCATTACGGCCAGAACTACCCTGTTTAGGCCAACCTCTATGAGCCTGTCGGCACAAGGAGGCGTCTTCCCCTGATGTGCGCAGGGCTCGAGAGAGACGTAAAGTGTGGCACCCCTGGAAGATGACCCGGCCTCGTCCAATGCATGCACCTCTGCATGCGGGCCTCCAAAATATTCGTGATAGCCCTGACCCACAACCCTGCCGTCCTTCACCACTACTGCCCCCACCATGGGGTTAGGCTCTACCCGGCCCCTTCCGCTCTCAGCAAGCCCCAGGGCCATCTGCATAAAACGCTTGTCGTCTGTAATGGTATGTTCCATGAATCGGTACCCGGAAACGGCTCGAACAACACCATTGTCCGCTTTTACACAATACCACTAATATGAGACCTCTGCAAAATTTTTTTAGCTGAGATGTGATGCCGATGGCGCATCTCCGCCTGCGGCGGGCCTCCCGTCAAGGGCAACAAAGTAGCGATTTTCCAGAGGTCTCCTCTATAATAGTTCCATGGCAACAATCCCCCTTTATTAATTTGCAATAAGGGGAGTAGCTATGGTAGAATTTTGCCTTAGTTTGCTGAGCAAATACTCTGCCTAAAAGGGACCCCCAATGCACAGCTCACCTATAAGCGGTTTGATTGGCCTTTATGAGTTAATAATCTTCGTACGGATTGTCCTGACATGGATTCCCCATGACAGCGAACACCCGGCATCACAATTCCTGTTCAAGGTGACCGAGCCCGTACTGGAGCCTGTTCGGAAGGTTATCCCGGCCATGGGGGGTCTGGACTTATCTCCCATTGTCGTCTTTATCGGTCTTGAGTTTCTCAAACGCATTTTCGTCTGATTTTTGGTTTAATAGGCCTCATGATTCTCCTCGCTTGACTCTTTTCTGCGGCGGAAAGGACGACACCAATGAAACTCTCTCGCGAAAAACTGGTAAAGATGATAGACCACACGCAGATAAGGCCGACGGCGGACAGGAGCCAGATAACAAAACTCTGCGAAGAGGCAAAGAAATACGGCTTCTGCACGGTTGCAATCCCTCCTATATACGTCCCCCTGGCGGTTGAGTGTCTTAGAGACTCATCGGTGAAGGTCGGAAGTATAGCGGGTTTCCCGTTCGGCTACAGCCAGCCGGAGGCAAAGGTGGTGGAGGCCGCGCTTGCGGTGAGTGAGGGAGCCGAGGAGATAGACATGGTCATGAACATCGCCGCCTTTAAGTCGAAGGACTACTCGATGGTGCAGAGAGATATAGAGGGTGTGGTAAGGGCGGCGCGTGGCGGTGTAGTAAAGGTCATAATAGAGGCCTGCTTTCTGACGGAAGAAGAGAAGATAGAGGCCTGCAAGATAGTTGCGGATGCCGGTGCGAACTTCGTTAAGACCACTACCGGAGTCGGCCCGGGCGGCGCAACGGTTGAGGACGTGCGGCTGCTCAGGCAACATTCCCCTGAACATGTACAGGTCAAGGCCTCCGGCGGTATACGTGACGCAAAAACCGCGCTGGCCATGATAGACGCCGGCGCCGCAAGGATAGGAACCAGTACAGGGCCTGAAATCGTAGAGAGTTTATAGTAATGTCCAAGACCCGCCGGGTGGTGATAATCATCCTTGACAGCCTCGGCGTAGGGGAGCTGCCCGATGCCTCAAAATTCGGCGACGAGGGGAGTAATACCCTGGGCAATATGGCCAGGGCCGCAGGCGGCCTGCGACTGCCCGGCCTCGAGGCCATGGGCCTGGGAAAGATAATACCCGTCGAGGGCCTGAGCGACGATATAACCCCGGGGGCCTTTTATGGGAAGATGGCCGAGGGCTCTGGCGCAAAAGATACCACCACGGGACACTGGGAGATTACCGGCCTAGTCACTACAAAACCCTTCCCTATATACCCCAACGGCTTCCCCAAAGAGAT
The DNA here is from genome assembly GCA_030623665.1 of Planctomycetota bacterium. Lineage (GTDB taxonomy): Bacteria > Planctomycetota > Brocadiia > Brocadiales > Bathyanammoxibiaceae > Bathyanammoxibius. The sequence goes on along the minus strand of JAUXLO010000046.1, from coordinate 2,918 downwards.
AATCGAGAAATTCACGAGAGCTATAGGCAGGCCCGTATTGGGCAACAAACCCGCATCGGGCACGGAGATAATAAAGGAACTGGGAGAGGAACACATACAGACAGGGAACCCCATCGTTTATACCTCAGCGGACAGCGTGTTCCAGATAGCCGCCTGTGAGGCGGTGATACCGGTAGATGAACTCTATAAGATGTGCAGGACCGCCCGCGGCATATTGACCGGCGAGCGTCATAATGTGGGCCGCGTCATCGCCAGGCCGTTTGTGGTCTCTGAAGGGCGGTACGTGAGGACCGAGGGGCGGAAGGACTTTTCCGTACCACCCCCCCGGCCCACGCTGTTGGACGTAGCGAAGGAAAAGGGCCTTGGGGTGGTGGGCATAGGCAAGATAGGCGACATCTTTGCCCATACCGGACTGACACGGGAACTACCCACGGGGAATAACCGGGAAGGGGTGGACCAGACCATAAGATGCATCAAAGAGGATTCCAGGGGCATAATCTTTACCAACCTGATAGACTTTGACATGAAATACGGGCACAGGAACGACCCGGAGGGCTATGCAAGGTGTCTTGAGGAATTTGACGTGCGCCTGCCCGGGATACTTGACGCCCTTAAGGATGACGACATCCTTTCTATGACGGCGGATCATGGATGTGACCCTACTACACCCAGTACAGACCACTCCCGCGAGTACGTACCCCTTTTGGTATACGGTAAGGCCCTGGGCAGGGTCCGCAGCCTTGGTGTCAGGCAGAGTTTCTCAGACCTTGGGGCAACCATTGCGGAGGCCCTGGGACTACCACCCCTCAGTCACGGAACAAGCTTTTACAAGGAGCTATTTCATAGTTAAGTGGGGGGGAACCCTTGTGGTTGCGCTTTATTTTTGTAGCGTGCGATCCGCCTATCAGTGTGGCGGACATCCGCCTAAGGCGTGATATGGGGCCTTATTATAAGGGTAGCGCAGGGCTTGTTGCCCTGCGCAGAGAGCTGGCAGAAAAGGGTGCCGGTCTTGGCAGCGGCGTCTGGTCTGAGATATCATGATAAATTCTAAGTGGCGTTACATAGAGGACGACGGCTCCCCGGCCAGCTTCGGGCTTGCGGCGGATGAATATATTGCCGGTAGGCTACATACATCACCATATTCCCACATAATCAGGCTCTACACGTATAAAGGCACGTCGGTCATGCTGGGCAGGAATCAGGACGTTGGCTCAGAGGTAAATCTCATCCGCTGCGCAAGGCTGGGTGTAGACATAAACCGCAGGCCCACGGGAGGCGGTGCAATCGTCATGGGAGAAGGGCAGCTTGGCGTGGCCGTAGCCGGCCCTGTCATTGGCAACTCAGCACTCCTTGACTCAAAGACCATATTCAGTCCCTTCACCAGGGGAATAATCGTCGCGCTCAGACTCCTGGGTCTTCAGGCAAGATTCCGGCCGGAGAATGACATCTACGTAAACGGCGGGAAGATAGCCGGGCTTGCCTCCTGCGTCCTGGACGAATCCCCTGCCGGGCTCTATCATGCAAGCATCCTCGCTGACATGGATACAGACCTGATGCTGAGGCTTTTGAAGAAGCCCGGGAGGAAAGGCGGCAGTATAACCACCATCTCAAGTGAACTGGGCAGGCCTTTTGGCACCGATGAGCTGAGGGATTTTGTCAAAAGGGGTTTTGAAAAAAACCTTCACGCAGAGCTTATACCGGAACCGTTCAACAAAGAGGAACTGGCGGAAATAAGAGAATTGGAGCAAGAGAAGTACAAGAGCAGTGACTGGATATATCATGGAAAAGAGCGCCCAACACAAGACTCGCGTGAACAACTGGAGATTGCCACGGGGCTGCGCCCCTCGCAATGACAAAGGACGAGAGCATCCAGCACAAGCTTGTCATTGCGAGCGAAAGCGAAGCAATCTCTGATTCCTAATGACAATGGACGTGCACACCCAACACAAGACCCATACACACAGCGCACAGGTCCCGGAATTTGTTAAGACCAGCCTTGCGTCTGCCCTGAGCCTGAGGTTTCTCTCCGGCAGGTTCTATCGCGATGCCCGGAATTTCTGCATAAATCTGCTGTTGAGCTACCCCGACGACTGCAGGGCCAACTGCGCCTACTGCGGGCTTGCGCGCTCACGGCCCAGGGATGAAGACTCCTTTATCCGTGTAGACTGGCCCGTTCTAAAGACGCGTGACATGGTAGACAGGCTCTCAAGATACAGTGGTACCATCCGCCGTATATGTATCTCGACCGTTTTCCACCCAGGCGCCGTAGAAGATACCATCGGCCTCGCCAGGGCCGTGCGCGAGGCGGCGGACATCCCCCTTTCTGTACTTATTACGCCGGGCCTGTTCGATGCCGGGGATTTGAGGATGCTAAAGGCATTGGGGGCGGACTACCTGGGCGTGGGACTCGATGCCGCATCCGAGAGGGTGTTCGAACGGACGAGGGGGCCCCGGGTCGGCGGGCCGCTGTCGTGGGAGGATTATGCCGACACGCTCAGGGGCGGCGTTGAGGTCTTTGGGCCAAAGAGGGTAAGCTGTCATATCATGGTGGGCATAGGGGAGACGGACAGGGAACTGGCGGGGTGTTTCACCCGTGTACACACCATGGGGGCCCTCATCCACCTGTTCAGCTTCTACCCTGAGCCGCGCTCTAACATGTCGCGACGGAAGCGGCCCTCTTTAAGGAGATTCCGCCGCGCACAGCTCCTGGCGTATCTCGTGGAGGCGGGTCTCGTAAGGCAACGTGAGCTCGAATTTGATAAAGGGGGCAGGCTTATAAAAATGGAACATTCTTTGAAGGAGACCGTGGAAGAGGTAGTGGAAGGCGGCAGGCCCTTTATAACCGGCGGCTGCCCAAGCAGAGACGGCGATATCGGCTGCAACCGCCCGTTTGGCAGCTACCGTCCCGGTGAGCCCTT
>JAUXLO010000068.1 GCA_030623665.1 Planctomycetota bacterium | reverse complement strand
CTGGTATCTTTGACCAACATTATCATGTTCATAAAGGTCTTTATTAAAAACATATAAAAAAACCCGCCCCCTATATCTGATTTCTACTACATTTAAATCTGCCTCTCTTATAAATGTCAGCTCCTTTCTTTTGTCTTCTCCGCCATGTCTAGTTGACCACCGTAAACAAACAGGAGGTATCAATTTTTTTCGCCTAAGACCTTTATTGTTAGCTTCTCGGTAAACTGCTCGAAGATAACCCACACAATTACGAATAGTCTCGTTTCCTAAATTAGTAACTCTAATACAAGCCAATTGGCCATAGTCCACAACAATTGGCTTAACTGAAATACGGGGTTTAAGTTTTTCTTCAGCTTCATCTGCACGTGCTTGTTGTTCACGCCACAGTCCGTATGGTGCTACAAGAATAACTATAAGAAGTAATAAGCCGAAAGGAACATAAATAAGCCAAGAGGTGTCACTGAAAAACCCTACACTCCCCGTTACTGCCAATACCCAACTAAACGAGCTTGTTAATATGGGGAATATTGGCACTACCACGGCGTCACCCCGCTCCCAACGCCAAAATGCCCAGTGAAGGCAAGACAACCAGAAAGATGCCCACAAACGTATTTTTCCCATGACCAAATTCTATCTGGACATATTCCTGCGTCAAGTATATAATCACGGATAAATCGAGCAACTACAGAAGATTATTGTAGGGACAGGTCTTTAGACCTGTCCGTATTCCCCCCGTCAAGGGAGGGAAATGAAGGGCTGTAATGTAGCGTGGCAGTGACGCCGAAGGCTGAAAGTCCGCCAGAGGCGGATCTGACCTTTGGCACGATTCGCCAATTGGTTTGGAGGGCGGATCTGCCTCTAGCACGACTTGCTGCCACGAAGAGTGGAGATGGAAAGCCCCTCATCAAGGGAGGGGAACAATAAGGGGAAAAACCCCTTAACTCTATATCAATATGGCCTGATTACCTGCCAAACTATTACCAAAGTTGTACTGTTACCAAAATTGTGAAGAATTACACTTTGAGGCGGATAACGTGTTCCTACTATAAACTGCCCTGTATATCCGGTTCCACCCGCCTAGTCGCTAAAGATAAGCATGATTGCGTTGACAACTATAGCGGCAATCCCCAGGGGTATAAGTACCATAAACAGTATCCTTGTCGTTGAGACAGAGTACCATTTCTCCTTCTCGCCCATGCTCGTCTCTCCCTCCGATAGCCTACGGAACCTGGTTTTGCGTCGGTGAAGTCATGCCATAGGTTCGCCCAAACCATGGCGCATCTGTCTCGGGCGCGACAGACCTGCCCCTGATTTACTCAGGGGCCTGCCTCTGACCGGCCCTCTGGGTTGCGGCTGAAAATACCTCACATACTTTCTTACCCGCCTGCTAGAACGCAAATATGATTACGTTGGCAACTATAGCGGCGATCCCGATGGGTATAAGTACTATAAACAGCAGCCTTTTCGTTGAGAGGGAATACCATTTCTCGCCTCTTGAGAGGGAATACCATTTCTCGCCCATGCTCGTCTCTCCTTCCGGTAATCTGCGAAACTCGGTTCTGCGTCGGCGAACTTACGTCGTAGGTTCGCCCAAACTATGGCGCCATCTGTCTCGGGCGCGACAGACCTGCCCCTGATTTACTCAGGGGCCTGCCTCTGACCGGCCCCCCGGTCGCGGGCTGAAAATACCTCATATAGCCTCTTATCCGCCAGCTATAACGCAAATACGATCACGTTAACCCTATAGCCGTACTCCCAGTACAATCATGGCAATGCTCATGGCCTTAAGCCTACTGGTCACACAGGCCCTCTTTCAGGAGTAGAAATGAAAAACTTGTTTCTTTAAAAATTATAGCTCCTGAACCCCTTCCCTGGCAACGTTTTTTTTATCTCTCCTGCGTTGCGGCCGGTTTTTCTGGCACGACCCTCCACTGTTCCTCTTCTTTCTACAAAACACTGAAATAGATGTTAACAGCCAGGACACCCAAAAGGACGATTACGATTACAGGAATAAGTATCTTCATCTTCCTTGTCATGGCCCTCCCCCCAACACGTACAGGTTTATGCAGCGATGACCCGGCGCACCGTCCCCGCAGTTTGTAGCTGCTCGATTTATCGAGCTTGTAAGGGCCCCATAAATGGGGCAGCTACAAGTGGGTATTGCAGTATTGCGCTGCCGGTCGGAGAATTAATAGATGAGCTCATTCCTCAGTACCTGCCCCTCCAGCACAACGTTGAACCGCTCAAGGATGGTCCCTTTAACGGCCTCCAGCCCTCCCTGCGCTATGTGATAGTCCGTTATAGCCTTGTTTCTCCTTGCTTCTTGTATTGCCAGGCTCTCCTGAGCCCTGAATACCTCAAGGTTGGTGGTCCTCCCCACGTAGTACTTTTTTTCCTCCGCATCCAGCCTGTCCTGGGCAGCCTTCAGGGTCTTCTTTGTACTCCTTACAAGTTCCCCTTCTGTACGTACCTGCCTCACCGCCTCTCTCACCTCGGCGACTATGTCCTGCTCCTGCTTGCTGAGTTCGAGCTGGGCCTTTCTCCTCTCATACTTTGCCTTTGAATACTCGGCGCGTTCCTTCCTCAGGCCTATGGGCACCTCAAAGGTAAGTTTCGCATACTCCCCCTGAAATTCTTCCGAGAAAAGAGAATCATTGGCGGTGTACAAGTGGTTACTCAGGCCGCTGTAGTTGAAACCACCCTCCAGATCCAGCTGGGGAAGAAGCTCGTTTTTCTTTCTCCTTGTCTCTATTCCGGCGTTATCCAGCTCAAGCTTCTTCTCAAATATCTCAGGCCTGTTTCCAAGGGCCACTTTCATAGAATTGTCCAGGTCCAGGTCCTGCACCTCAAAGACGGGCCTGTCTCCGGGGACAATCGTAATATCAGCAAGCCACGGGGCAGTATCCGGCCCAAAGAAATTCAAAAGGAGCTTCAGTTGGTCTTCTTTGTCCCTCACCGCGTCCTCGGCGATGATTATATCTTCCTCCCTTAAAGCGACCTCCTCTTCGTCTACCGCAAGGTCTATAGGCGCCAGGATTCCAGCCTGCACCTGGAGCTTGTTGCTCCTCATAAATTCCTGTGCCCTCTGCAGTGACTTGTGCGCTACCTTCAGGTCTTCGATGGCCTTCACTAGTCCCCAGTACGCCTTCTGGACCTCGTTCGTTACCTGAATAGCGGTCCTTTTAAAGGCGTAGAGGGATTTTTTCTTGTCGTTCCGGGCTATATAAATCTTACTTCTGGTATAGAAGATGCCAAACTTCTTAAGAAGGGGCTGTGTGAGCTTCGCCTCAATGAAGGTGTCGACGGCCGGGTTAAAGAATACACCACTGCGGGTGCTTCGGAACCTCCTTTCGAAAGTATATTGCATACTCACAGTCATCCCTATGGGGGTCAGCATGCTGACTGTGGTATCAAGGTCCCTGACGTCCTGCCTTAGATTGCCCGGCGCTTTACCCGTAACGAAGGCTGAGTTGATAGGGACCTCCGTCTTTGCGATTCCGCCTGTTGCCTCAAGGACCGGGTCAAAGGCCGCCTTTTCCACGGATATGTCTTTATCCCCGATAAGCGGGTCCAGCCTGGCAATCTCTACGTCCAGATTGTTCTTAAGGGCAACGGCAATACAGTCCGTCAAAGAGAGGTCTAAGAAACCAATACTTGCATCAAATACCTCCACGGTACTTAATTCTGGTGGAAACTCATCCTCTTGTCCTTCTTCCGCCCAGGATACCTGTCCAAGCGACAGGAACGCCAACAGGCAGAGACATAACACGGTCTTTTTACTCATTGGTACTTCCCCCTATTTATACTTCATGAACAAAGGTTTTCGTGCACCCCGAATATTATCTAACGGCCTGGATAAGGGACATGGCCTCGGCCCTGGTGGCGGGATTCTCTCTGAAGATGCCCCTGACAACGGAGGTCTGGACCTTTGAACCGGGTTTCTTCACCCCGCGCATGGTCATACACAGGTGTTCAGCCTGAATAACCACCAGTACCCCTTTGGGCCGCAATGTGTTCATAATACTGTCAGCGATATCGGTCGTGAGCCGTTCCTGGACCTGTAATCTCTTGGCATGGAGTTCTACTACACGGGCAAGTTTGCTTATCCCCGTGATACGGCCTGCCTGGGGGATATAAGCCACATGGGCCACGCCCATGAACGGCAGGACATGATGCTCACAAACAGAATAGAAAGGCAGGTCTTTCAGGAGCACAACCTCATCGTGGCCCGTGGCCTGTAAGACCTTTATCTCCTTGCCCGGGTCCATTCCCAGGCCGCCAAATATCTCCTCACACATGTCTGCCACCCTCTTCGGGGTGTCCAGCAGACCGGGACGCTGCGGGTCCTCATCGATGCCTTCCAAGAAGAGGCGCATGGCCTTTATTATTTTCTCACGGTCCATCGTGTATATCTATAATATGTGCCTTACCTCTAATATCTAAAGGAGACCATAGTCGTTGAGCGCCTTGGTCAACTGCCGCTCATGGGCCTCGGTCATCTCGCAGAGGGGCAGTCTCATCTCCCCGTTAAGCCAGCCCAATATCCGCATGGCCGTCTTTACGGGGATGGGGTTGGTCTCTATGAACATGGCCTTTGTCAGCGGGTAGAGCCTGTGGTGGGCCTTTTTGGCCGCTTCTGTCTCCAGCTCTCCCTTAAGGAAACTGCTTATCATTGCACTCGTTTCCCTGGGGACGATGTTGGCTACCACAGACACCACACCCTTCCCGCCTACTGAAAGGATGGGAAGGATTAAGGAATCTTCCCCGGAGAGTACGGTTATGTCGCATAGCCCCAGGATCGCAGTAACCTGGTCAAGACTGCCGCTGGCCTCTTTTATTGCAACAATATTCTTGAGCTCGGCAAGTCTGGCAACGGTCTCGGGGGAGATAGATATGCCGGTCCTGGATGGCACGTTATAGAGAACTATGGGTATATCCGCCTCCTCTGCCAGGAGCTTAAAATGCCTGTAAAGCCCCTCTTGCGTGGGTTTATTATAATACGGCGTGATAACAAGCGCACCGGATGCACCCTCTTTGTGTGCATACTTGGTCAGCCTCAATGCCTCCCGGGTATTGTTGGAACCTGTGCCGGCTATTACGGGTATGCGGCCCTGAACCCTTTGGACCACTTCAGAGATTATCTTTTCATGCTCCTCGTGTGAGAGGGTGGGAGATTCTCCTGTCGTGCCGCAGGGGGAGATGGCGTTCGTGCCTTCGCGCACGTGAAATTCTATCAGTTCCCCCAGCTTCTTAAGGTCGACTTCACCGTCTTTAAAAGGCGTAACGAGTGCTACTATCGAGCCAGTAAACATTAATATTCTCCCAGTTTTGACGCCGTGAGCGTCATACCGGCACGGCGTAGCCGTGCCCTACCTGGACTGAACATCACTATTCTCCCAAAAGCCCTGAATATTTTTAGCATCCTGCCCGGTTCCGGCAAAGGGCCCTGGCTAGCTGCCGGCCCTTGCCAGTACACTATGTTTATAAATAAGCCCCTTCATCTCTTCAACCGCCTTCTTAATACCCACAAATACGGCCCTTGAGATGATGCTGTGGCCTATGTGCAGTTCTTCCGCATTTATTTCCTCCACGATAGGTCCAACGTTTTTATATGTAAGGCCATGACCTGCGTTTACTCTCAGCCCCAATTCTCTGGAGAACTTAGCGCCCTGGCAAAGTTTCTCCAGCATGTCCTGCCGTTGGGCCTCTGTACCTGCATTGGCGTAGGCACCGGTGTGGAGCTCTACAAATTCTGTCCCTACCTCCCTGGCCGCCTGTATCTGTTGCGTTTCAGGGTCAATAAAGAGACTCACCGCTATACCCTGTTCCCTGAACCTCTTGACCAGGGGCGCAAGGACCTTTCTTTGGGAGACCACGTCGAGGCCGCCCTCGGTGGTAACCTCCTGCCTCCTTTCCGGCACGAAGGTAACCTGCTCCGGCCGCTCGGCCAGGGCTAATTCCACTATCTCACGGGCCACGGACATTTCAAGATTTAACTTTGAGAATACCACCTGTTTCATCAGCCTTAAGTCCCTATCTTGTATGTGCCTGCGGTCTTCCCTAAGGTGTATGGTAATGATATCGGCCCCTCCCAGGTCTGCCAGGGAGGCCGCCGTTACAGGGTCCGGTTCATAGGTCCTTCTTGCCTGCCGAAGTGTGGCAACATGGTCTACATTCACCCCCAATTTGGTCATTTCTTTGCGACTTCCTCCGCCGTAATGTCCAGGTGCATCTCCGGCAGCTCCCCGTCCAACTCTACCATCGGGGGTAACTTACAAATGACAGGCTGTTTGTATGGTCCCGGGGGTTTGAGGTCACTCACGTCTATATATATCTCTGGTGAGAGTAATTTATCTAATACTGATTTGGGGCCCTTTACCTTGAGGTCGATAAACTTTTGTTCCAGTTCCACCCTATACGGAAAGCCGGGCGGCTCAAGAAGTTTTATCTCTACCTTTTCAAAGTTCTTACTCACCAATTCCTCTACAATGTCAAACCACACATTAACCACTCCTTCACACTCTACAGGGGCCGTTACAGCCTTGTCATCCCTATTAATCACGACCCTCTGTTCCAGTGGCACCTGCCATGGAAAGGTGCGGTTCTGTTCGGGGGTTATATTAGATATATCAATAGGAAGTGTCCTTATTACCGTGGCGTCTTTGAGGACGTTGGCCGGGCCTGTTACCTGTAGTTCAAACGGGAAGAAAAATTCCCCGGTAACTACGTAGCCCGGTGTTGGTTCTCCGCGTTTTTGAAGCTCTACCGCCAATGTCTTCGTCTCTCGCCTCACCAGCGTAAGTTTTACCCTCTTAGGTCTTACCATATCCAACTTAACCTCAGAGGGCAGATTAAAACTCCCCTTGTCAAGAATCACTATTCCCTCAATAACGTCTTCAGATTCCCTGCCCTCGACATCCACCCCGCATCTGGCGATTATCTTTCTCTCTCCCACCAGGTCGGATACGTAGTCAATACTGCTCTTCGGTCCCTTAAGCCTTATATTAACAGCGGTTGCAGACTGATTAAGCAACGTATACCCTTGTGGAAAAGAGACCTCCAGGGGCACTGCGCAGCTTAGTTCACCCGTATACTTCCCGGTGGCAAACAGCCAGAGGGCCACAGCCATCACAAGGGCCATAAGTTTTGCACCAAGATTACTAGACAGTGCTTCTTTCAGCAAGCCTGTCACCTCCCGAGTTTGCATTATCGCCTTTAAGCAATTGCCCCAGCGTTTTTCTCAGACCCTTTTCATCAAGCCCACTGGTAATCTGTCCCTTTACGGCCAGGGAAATAACGCCGGTCTCCTCCGATACGATGATAGAAATAGCGTCTGTTTCCTCAGTAAGGCCCATGCCGGCCCTATGGCGCGTACCAAGGGTCTTATCCACGGTGGGGCTGTCGCTAAGCGGCAACAGGCACCCTGCTGCCACTATCCTTTGTTCTTGAATTATGACTGCCCCATCATGCAGGGGCGAACCGGGCCAGAATATGGTGTTTATAAGGTCACTGGAGATGTTTGCGTCGACACGTGTCCCCGCCTCCACGAAGTGGTCGAGTCCCACCTTTCTTTCAATGGCAATGATACCGCCCAGCCTGTTCCTCGACAGGACAGAGGCGGCCTCGACCACCTCATCCAGCATTGGGGCCTCACCCTTAAAGAAAAGCCCCAGGAATGGGTTCTCTCCAAGTCTGACCAGTGCACGGCGCAGCTCGGGTTGAAAGAGGATGATGAATGGGATTGTAATCATGGGCAAGAATTCTGTAAGGAGCCAATCCACCGTATAGAGCTGGAGCGAACGTACAATAAAGAGCAGCATTACCGTCGCGATGACCAACACAAACACAAGGCCCCTCATGACTCCAACCCCACGGGTACCCTGCATAAAGCGGAGCACGAAATACAACATCAAGAATATGATGAATATTTCTGCTACCGCCTTAAAGACCACGAGAAAATCTACGTCTTCAAAGAACCTTTCCATTTCTTACCTCTAGCAACGGCATCGTAAACTGCGGCTACGTGTACTGCTTCACGTACGTCATGCACCCTTACAATCTTGGCACCCCTTTCGACGGCCAGCGCAATGGTGGCAAGCGTCCCGTATAGTACACTATCAGCGTCCAATAATTTATTCCCATCTAATGATCCCAGGATATGTTTGATAAAACTCTTGTGTGAAGTGCCCACCATAATGGGCAGGCCAAGAGACCTCAGTTCACCCAAGCGGTGCAGCACCTCCAGCGACTGCCTGGAACTCTTCCCAAAACCTATGCCGGGGTCTATTATTATGCTTGATTCGTTAACACCGGCACTGACGGCCTCACCGGCCTTCTTCCTCAAAAACAGGGTAATTTCTGCAAGCAGGTCTTTGTACCTGGGATTCTTGGGCATACGATGAGGTTTGCCCTTCAAATGCATTATGATGACCGGTGCACCGAAAGAGGCCAGCACCCTTGCCATATCTTTATCACCAAGGCCGCTTATATCATTTACAATCTGTGCGCCTGCCTCAAGTGCCTTCTCCGCAACCCTGGCATGATAGGTGTCGACCGAGATGGGCACTTTAGTGCGGCCAGAAAGCCCCTTTATCACAGGAATTATCCGCCTAAGTTCTTCTTCCTGTGAAACTGCCTGAGAGCCTGGCCTGGTTGACACACCGCCTACGTCTATTATCCCCGCCCCCTCTTCTATCATCCGAAATGCATGGTCCAGGGCCCTCTTCGACTCAAAATAACGGCCGCCATCACTAAAGGAATCGGGCGTCACATTAAGAATCCCCATTACGCAGGTATTCTCTCCAAGCCGCAGAGTACCTTTCCTGTGGGTAAGGCTAAAAGACCTCTTT
>JAUXLO010000196.1 GCA_030623665.1 Planctomycetota bacterium | reverse complement strand
GAGAAGTGATGTTGTAACCGCTACGTGATGCGGGTCAGGGAGACAGTTTTATGGTATTTGATTATTTAAAAGAACTTACCGGTATGGGAGAGGACAAAAAGGAGCTCCCAGCTGAAAAGCGTCCCGGTAAAGAACACCCAGACAAAGAACGCTCTGATAAAGAGGTTAAAGGTAAAGGGTCAGGGGTAACGGTTGCAGAGGGGCCGGGAAAAACGGCAGCGGAAGAGCCGGAGAAAGCAGCTACCGAGGCCGCGAAGCATAAAGCGGCAGATGTACCGGAGAAGAAAAAAGACAGCGGCACGGCCCAACTCAAATCGACCGCTTCCTACTGGCTTTCGCTGGACACGTGGGTTGATGTGGAGGGGCTCAAGAAGGGTCTCAAGAAGACCAGGACCCGCATTGAAAGCAATCTGCACGGCCTGCTCTCTATCGAACAAGAGATAAACGAGGACGTGCTGGAGGAGCTGGAGGCGGCCCTCATAGAAGCGGACATGGGCGTAAGGTTCGTGACCAAACTTGTTGGAGAACTGCGGAATGCCTGGGAGTTAAGGGAGTTTACCGATACTGCAGGGATGAAGGAGCTTCTGAAGACGAGGCTTAAGGAGCACCTTAAAGAAAGCCGGCAGGGCCTGCGCATGGCCCCGGAACCTCCCACCGTCATCATGGTAGCCGGGGTAAACGGCAGTGGCAAGACGACGTCAATTGCAAAGCTGGGCAACATGTTCATCAGAGACGGGAAGAAGGTGTTACTGGCGGCCGGGGACACCTTCAGGGCCGCCGCCACGGAGCAATTAGAGATATGGTCCGACCGCATTGGCGCACAGGTCGTAAAACACGGCGATGGTGCAGACCCTGCCGCCGTGGCCTACGATGCCGTTGAGGCGGCCATTGCCAGGGGCGTGGACGTAGTGATAGTAGACACCGCCGGAAGGCTCCACACAAAGCAGAACCTTATGCAGGAACTCGGCAAGATAAAAAGGGTCATCTCAAAAAGGATAGAAGGCGCGCCGCACGAGGTGTTGCTGGTACTCGACGCAACAACAGGCCAGAACGCCATCTCTCAAGCGAAACTTTTTAAGGACGCCATCGACGTCACCGGTATCTTCCTGGCAAAGCTCGACGGCACCGCCAAGGGGGGTATAGTCATCGGGATGCAGGATGAGGTAAAGATACCCGTAAAATTCATGGGCCTGGGGGAAGGGGCGGAAGACATACAGGGGTTTGACCCGGACGGGTTTGTGGACGCACTTTTTGACTAAGCTGATATCGTTCCGCATATAGTTCGTAATGGACAAAGACATCTCTAGAAGAACATTCCTCAAGACCGCCATAGGGACCGGTATCGGTCTATACGGGCTGTCATATCTGCGTAAATTCCATAAGACACAAGAATCCCTGAAGAAGTTCAAAGAGAGCGGGCTGAAGAGGGGCACGGTTGTAGTTCACGGTTCTAATAGCACGGGCGGCAGGGATGAGGCAGAGGTCTTGCGGGATATGACCGCTGGTGCCCTGGCTGCCCTTGGAGGTATGGAGAAGCTGGTATCCAGGGGAGACAGCGTGGTAATCAAGCCCAACATCTCCTGGAACAGGGCGCCCGAGTTCGCCGCAAACACCAACCCGCATCTGGTGGCGGCCCTGGCAGGTTTATGCCTCGACGCCGGCGCATCGAGGGTCAGGGTTATGGACCACCCCTGCTCCAGCAACCCCAAACCTTCGTATAAGATTAGCGGTATTGAGGACGCCGCGAGGCGTTCAGGGGCAGAGATAGCTTATATTGACCACTCCCGCTTCCGGGAGCTTCCCGTCCCCGGCGGCAAGGCCTTAAAATCGTGGGCGTTTAATGACGCCTTTGTGCTCGAAGATGAGGTAGACGTCCTGATAAACGTCCCCGTGGCAAAGCACCACAGCACCTCACGCCTTACAATGGCCCTCAAAAACGTCCTTGGAATGGTGGGATGGGATAGAGGCAGGCTTCACAAGAACATACACCCCAAGATAGCAGACCTCAACCGGGTGGTGAAGGTCGACCTCACAGTGCTGGACGCCTACAGGGTGCTCAAGCGCCACGGCCCCACGGGCGGGAGGCTCGACGACGTGGATAACTCCGTCGAAGGGGCGAGAAGGATAGTGGTAAGCACCGACCCCGTGGCCGTGGATTCCTACGGCGCAACCCTCTTCGGGATGAGAGGCGAGGACGTGGGTTTCATCAGAGAGGCGCACGAGGCCGGCATCGGCGAGATAGACTACAGACTCCGGGGCCTTGAGGAGATTACTGTATAATAATCCGACTCAAGATTGGATTCATTGTAAGCACTTGTCTTTTCTAAGAAATGTCACAGCAGAAAAAAAGCCCTTTCAGGGCCTATAACCTGCGCAAGTGGTCGCAGGCCCTCAGCCTGGCGGCGTTCCTGATACTTTTGATATATCTGGATCCGCTGACCTCTGCCAATTTTTCGGGCAACAACATATTCCTGCGTCTCAGCCCCCTCTCCGGCCTGGGTGCAAGTATCGCTGCAAAGGACCTCATCTCT